>JASHQO010000006.1 GCA_030039105.1 Xanthobacteraceae bacterium | reverse complement strand
CGGCGCATGTTTTCGGGCGCCGGCATCTTCGCCGACGGCCTGATGTTCGGCCTCGTGGTCCGCGACGCGATCTATCTGAAAGCCGACGACGGCAACCGCGCCGATTTCGAGCGCGAAGGCTGCGCGCCGTTCACCTATACGCGCGGCAAAAAATCCGGCCGCCCGAGCCAGCACGCGCTGCCCTATTGGCGCCTGCCCGAGCGGCTCTACGACGACCCCGACGAGCTTGCGCTCTGGGCGCGGCGGGCATTCGCAGCGGCGGAGCGCAAGAAATTTGCGCTGCGCGCGCCGTATCGACAGCGCCATCGGGCGGGCAAAGGCGCCACCGGGTCGGCGCGAAGCGCGGCCCGATGACAAGCTCCGCGCCGTGCCCACGTCTACCGGTGCGACCTCAGTCCGCGTGGGCTTCGCTGCGCTCAGCCCACCCTACGACACTTTTAGTATCGCAGCGAAATCAAACAAAAAAGGCGCGGCTCGCACCGCGCCCTTTCGCGTTTTTGTTCGCTGATCGCGCGATCAGTAATCCATGCCGCCCATGCCGCCCATGCCGCCGCCGGGCATTGCCGGCATGGCCGGCTTGTCCTTCGGCAGCTCAGCGACCATGGCCTCGGTGGTGACGAGGAGGCCGGCGACCGAGGCGGCATCCTGCAGCGCGGCGCGCACCACCTTGGCCGGATCGACGATGCCCTTGTCGAACATGTCGACGTAGTCCTCGCTCTGCGCGTCGAAGCCGTAGGTCTCCGACTTGTTCTCGAGGATCTTGTTGACGACGATGGAGCCTTCGGCGCCGGAATTTTCCGCGATCTGGCGCAACGGCTGCTCCAGCGCCTTGAGCACGATGTTGATGCCGGACTGCACGTCGGGATTGGCGTTGGTCAGCTTGCCGACTGCCTTCCTGGCGCGCACCAGCGCCACGCCGCCGCCCGGCACGATGCCTTCCTCGACCGCGGCGCGGGTGGCGTTGAGCGCATCCTCGACGCGGTCCTTCTTCTCCTTGACCTCGACTTCGGTGGCGCCGCCGACCCGGATCACCGCAACGCCGCCGGCGAGCTTGGCCAGCCGCTCCTGCAGCTTCTCACGGTCGTAGTCGGAGGTGGTCTCCTCGATCTGCGCCTTGATCTGATTGACCCGGCCCTCGATGTCCTTCTTCTTGCCGGCACCGTCGACGATCGTGGTCTTCTCCTTCTCGATCACGATCTTCTTGGCGCGGCCGAGCATGGCCGGGGTGACGGTCTCCAGCTTGATGCCGAGGTCTTCGGCGATGAGCTGGCCGCCGGTGAGGATGGCGATGTCCTCCAGCATCGCCTTGCGGCGATCGCCGAAGCCCGGCGCCTTCACGGCCGCGACCTTGAGGCCGCCGCGCAGCTTGTTGACGACGAGCGTGGCGAGCGCCTCGCCCTCGATATCCTCGGCGATGATGAGCAGCGGCTTGCCCGACTGCACCACCGCTTCGAGCACCGGCAGCATGGCCTGCAGCGCCGAGAGCTTCTTCTCGTGCAGCAGCACGTAGGCGTCTTCGAGCTCCGCCACCATCTTCTCGGCATTGGTGATGAAGTAGGGCGAGAGATAACCGCGGTCGAACTGCATGCCCTCGACGATCTCGACTTCGGTGTCGAGCGCCTTGGCTTCCTCGACCGTGATGACGCCTTCGTTGCCGACCTTCTGCATCGCCTCCGCGATCATCTTGCCGACATTGGAGTCGCCGTTCGAGGAGATGGTGCCGACCTGGGCGATTTCAGCCGAGGAGGCGACCTTCTTCGAGCGCTTCTTGATATCGTCGACCACGGCGTTGACCGCCAGGTCGATGCCGCGTTTGAGATCCATGGGGTTCATGCCAGCGGCCACCGACTTGGCGCCTTCCTTGACGATCGCCGCCGCCAGCACCGTCGCCGTCGTGGTGCCGTCGCCGGCCAGGTCGTTGGTCTTCTGCGCCACCTCGCGCACCATTTGCGCGCCCATGTTTTCGAACTTGTCGTCAAGCTCGATTTCCTTGGCGACCGTGACACCGTCCTTGGTGACGCGCGGCGCGCCAAACGACTTGTCCAGCACCACGTTGCGGCCCTTGGGTCCGAGCGTGACCCTCACCGTATTGGCCAGCGTCTCCACGCCGCGCAGCATGCGCTCGCGGGCGTCGCCGGAAAATCTTACGTCTTTCGCAGCCATTGTTCGCTTCTCCGTTATCTGTTCCTCGTCCTTCGAGACGGCCGCTACGCGGCCTCCCCAGGACGAGGACGATCGCCTCAGGCGATCACGCCCATGATGTCTGACTCCTTCATGATCAGGAGTTCGTCGCCGTCGATCTTGACCTCGGTGCCGGACCACTTGCCGAACAGCACGCGGTCGCCGGCCTTGATGTCGATCGGAATGAGCTTGCCGTTCTCGTCGCGGCCGCCGGGGCCGACGGCGACGACCTCGCCCTCCTGCGGCTTTTCCTTCGCGGTGTCGGGAATGATGATGCCGCCCTTGGTCTTTTCCTCGGCGTCGATACGCTTGACGACCACCCGGTCGTGCAGCGGCCGGAACTTTAGCTTCGCCATGATCACCCTCTTGGCCGCCAGCATGGCGGCATTGGCGTTGGACAAAAGTTTGTTATTTTGCAGCGTCTTAGCAGTCTTAATGGCAGAGTGCCAATAAGCTGCCGCGGAAATAGGGTTTGCCTGATGCACTGTCAAGCCGTAGGCCGGGGCATCCTTTATGGCGGCGGCGTTGTGGCCGTGGCGCGGGCGGTCATAATGTCTATTGTAGGCGGGGATGACCGCGGCGACCGCCGGGAGGAACGATAACGCCATGCGTGCGCTCAGCCTTGAGCAAGCCAACACCATCATCGCCGCGACCTTTGCCGAGGCCGAGAAGACGCGCTGCCGGCCGATGAGCGCCATCATTCTCGACGCCGGAGGTCGCGTGAAGGCGTTCCAGAAACAGGACAATGCCTCGATGCTGCGCTTCGAGGTCTGCTACAGCAAAGCCTATGCGTCGCTGGCGCTGGGTCGGCCGTCGAAGCTCGTGCTGCAGAAGGCAAACGAGAAGCCGCTGTTCATGCAATCAATCGACAACCTCGCCGACTACCCGCTGTTTCTCGAAGGCGGCGGCCAACTCATTCGCGATAGGGACGGCGAAGTGGTGGGCGCCGTCGGCGTCACCGGCGACGCCAACGAGATGGACGACATCTGCGCCATCGCCGGCATCCATGCGGTCGGGCTGTGTGCCGACAGCGATTTTTTTCACGCCCCTGAGATGATGCGAATCTTGAGCATTCACAAAGCGCCGCTGCCGAAGGACCCGCGCAAATTGGCACGGCAAAGCAGTAAGCGCGCTGCGCTGGCGCATGGCGCCGGCAACGGCCGCGCCAAGAGCCGTTCGCACGCCGCCAAATCCGGGCCCTAATGTGGGAATCTGCTGTCTCAAGAGGTACGGTTTGAAACAAAGTCGAAAGGACCCCGGCGGTAGAACTTGTTGCCGGGAATCGTGGTGGGGCGCGGCGGTACCGGCCCGGCCGATGGTAAGGGGAGGCCCTTCATGAGCGCGCGCGGCTTCAAGGTGCTTGCGGGAGCGGCCGCTCTTGGTGCGCTGGCGCTGGCGGCCTGCACCGCCAACACGCCGCCGGTCGAGCAGGCTGCGCCGCCACCGGTGGCGCAACCCGCGATTCCGTCGCAGTACCGGCCGGAGGAGTTGGTCGGCCGCTGGGGCTACGGCGCCTACCACAACGATGCCGATCTGGCACGGACCACGGCGGCGGCGCGGGCGCAATGCGGCCAGCCGGTGATCATCAACCGCGGTCCGACCGGCGGCGTGATGATGTATCTCGCCGACAGCGCCGAACTGCAGGAATTGCAGCTCAAGGGCTCGAGCAACGGCAAGAACTATATCGGCCCGCCCGGCGACGCCGGCGGCGCACAGGACCGCGAGATCGTCTCGTTCGACGGCCGCACCATGGTGCTGCGCTGGATGGATCCGGAGGTCGCCGGCCGCTACGGCACCGGCGTCTATGTCCGCTGCGCCGCCGAAGGCACCGGTCCGCGCTCCGCCGCCCGGCCGCCGGTGCAGCCGCCGCAGCCGCGCTGAAGCCCAACGCTCAATTATTGCCGCTGAACAGCTCGTCGATGTCGGCCTGGGAGACGTGGCCGTTGTCGATCTCGAGCCGCGGGCCGTGCAGCAATTGCTCGCCGTCGCGCCGGATCGTCGAAGGATTCCTGATCTCTTCGAGCACGCGGGTGACGTGATCCTCGACGAAATTCAGGGTAGTCAAGACCTTGGTGATGCGCTGGCCGGCGAGGTCCTGGAAATTGCAGGCCTCGAAAATGCTGATCACGAGATCCTGGATGTCCTTGGCGAGGCCTTGCTCATAGCGGCCCTGCAGCGCGGCGACCAGATTGTTGGCGAGTTGGTCGATCTCTTCGGCGGCCGCCAGGACGCGTTGCGTGGCCTTCTCGGTGCTGTCGATCACTTCTTCCAACTCGTGGGCGATGCGGGCCATCGGCACCGCGCCGCCATCCTCGACGGCGACACCCTCGTCGCCGCAGATGGCGTCGGCGATGAGATTGAGCTCGGAGGTCAGCCGCGCAGTCTCGCCGTTGCGCGCGGCGGGAATGCCGGCCGCTGCCGGCTGCGCCATCACTTCGAGTATGGCGCGCAGGCCGGATATCTCCTGCATCAGCTCGGCGTGACGCAGCGGCCCCTGCACGTCGCCGTTGTGCACGGCTGTCTCCGCGGCAGTCCTCTCCTCGATGCGGAAGATCTTGCGCGGCTCGGGCATCGCGTCACCCCACCAATATCCGTTGCAACTTACGAGTTATCCGCTTAACGCCGCGTTCACGGCTGGTCGCAGGATACAGGCACGGATCGTTAACCATGAAGCCGCGCCATTGACGCAAAATAAACTCTAATTTGATGAACAATCTCCAAATATTGTCGTTGCTTCGAATGCGTGCGGCGAAATTTACCAAACAGTCGAGGGTTTGAGTTTCAACTCGTCACACGGGCGCGACGAGCGATATCGGCACGTTGCGCCCGCGATGTAACGCGTAACGGTACAGAGTGCTTCAATGCGGCGTGCTCTCGTTTCCGCGCTTCTGCTCAGCGCGCTTTACGTGCCGGCCTGGGCCGGCCCCCTGCAACTCGCTCCCGATGCGGCATCGGCGCAACCCGACCAAGGCGCGATGTCCTCGCAACCGCAGCGCTACGCCGTCCAGCAGCCCAATCTCGGCGGCGGGTTCATTGAGTTCCTGTTCGGCGGCGCTGCACGCGAGGCTACGGTGCCGCGCGCCTACCAGCCGAATCCGGACGAGCTCAGTTATCCGCGCGGCTATCAGCCGGCGGCGGCATCGCCGCAGCCGGACTACGGGCCGCAGCAGCAAGCATCGACGCCGGATTATCGATCCGACCAGGCATCGGCGCCGCAGCCGCAGCCGCAGCCGCAGCCGCAGCCGCAGCGGGTCGCCCTGTTCGGCAATCTGTTTGGCGACGCCTCGTACGGCAATACGTCCTACGCCAACACAGCACCGCAGAGCTACGCTCCGTCGAGCGACGGTGACCCGGCGCATCCGCCGGTCGATCCGAAATTCGACCGCCAGGTCGTCGATTACCGGACCTCGGAAAAGCCCGGCACCGTTGTCATCGATACGCCCAACCATTTCCTCTTCCTGGTGCAGGAGAACGGCAAAGCGATGCGCTACGGCATCGGCGTCGGCCGTCCCGGCTTCACCTGGCAGGGCGTCAAGACGGTCTCGGCCAAGAAGGAATGGCCGGACTGGTATCCGCCGAGCGAGATGATCGAACGCCGGCCCGACCTGCCGCGCTACATGGCGGGCGGTCCGGAAAATCCGCTCGGCGCGCGCGCGATGTATCTCGGCTCCTCGCTCTATCGCATCCACGGCTCCAACGAGCCGTGGACCATCGGCAGCAACGTGTCGTCGGGCTGTATCCGGTTGCGCAATGCCGACGTCATCGACCTTTACAGCCGCGTCCAGGTCGGCACGAAAGTCGTGGTGATGTAAGCCAGACTAGAGGCTGACGCCGTGGGCGGCGAGCAGACGGGGAAATACCTCGCCGCGGAAGAACTCGTATTCGCGCTCGCGCATGTCGGTGACGTGGTCGAGATGCTTGAGAGCGGCATCGACATGTCCCGGATGGCACATCACGACGCCGCCTGCGGGCAGGCCGTCGAGGAACGTGGCGAACAGCGCCGGATAGTCGGCGTCGTGACGGAACGCATAGGTCCCGGCAAAGGCCGGATTGGTGGCGAGCCCGTGATCGGCGGCGAGGCGGCGGAAGCGGCGGCTCAAGGTGTCGAGCAACAGCGCCTTGTGATCGGTCAGCCGCCGGCGCGCCGAAAGCTGGCCGCATTGCCGCACCCAGGCACGCGGCGCCATCTCCTTGGTGACGCGCAGCACGGCGTCGCGGATTTGCGGGAATAGCTGCACGTGGTGATGGCCGTCGACGAAGTCCGGCGGCCGGCCGAACGCGGAAACAAAGCCCTCGAACTGGCGCGCGATCTCGTCGCGCAGCCGTGCCGGCTGCAAAGTACGTAAATGAGCGCGGCGCAGTGTCGTTGCCAGCGCCAGGAACGCGCCGTGGCGCTGTGGCGCAAAATCCTGCGACAGCGGCGCGAACGGCGCCGTCAGCGTCACGTGCAAGCCGATGGCGGCATGTCCGGCCGCGGCATGTCCGGCCGCGGCATGGCGCAGCGTCGCCGCCGCGTTGCGATCAAAATGCGGCGACACGACCATCGTCGAGGTCGCATTGATACGCCGGCGCGCGATCAGATCGCAAATGCCGGCGCTCACCGCAGGAGAAATGCCGTAGTCGTCGGCGCAAATGATAATGTGCCGCGCGCTCATTCGGCGGCGGTGCGGGCGTCGGTCTTGACGTCGGCCTGGTCGCGCAGCTTTACGTCGTGCTCGGCGACGAAATAGACCGGGCGGGCTTTGATCTCGTAGAGGATCTTGCCGATATATTCGCCGACCACGCCGAGCATGATCAATTGCACGGCGCCGAGCACCATGACGCCGACGAACACCGACGGATAGCCCGGCACGCTGGCGCCGTAGACGATGGTCTCCCAGAGGATCTTGCCGCCGTAGACCAATGCAATGACGGCCAGCAGCAGGCCGAAAACCGTCGCCATGCGCAGCGGCGCCACCGAGAACGCGGTTAGGCCGTTGAGCGACAATCCGATCAACGAGCGGATGCCCCAACTACTGCGGCCCTGGGCGCGCTGGTCCGGCTCGTAGTCGATGCGTTTCTGCTTGAAGCCGATCCAACTCGCCAGCCCCTTGAAGAAGCGGTTGCGCTCCGGCATCTGGCGCAGCGCATTCGCAGCGCGCGGCGACAGCAGGCGGAAGTCGCCGGCGTTTTCCGGGATTTTGACGTTGCCGTCGGAATTGAGCAGCGCATAGAACGCGCGAACGGCGATGCGCCGCGGCAGCGACTCTTCGTTGCGGTGCGCCTTCGCCGTATAGACGACGTCGCAATTGTCATCCAGCCAGTGGCCAACCAAAGTCTCGATCAGTGCCGGCGGATGCTGGCCGTCACCGTCGATGAACAGCACGGCGCCGAGCCGGGCGTGGTCGAGGCCGGCGAGTAGCGCCGCTTCCTTGCCGAAATTGCGCGACAGCGACAGTACCTGGACGTCGAGCGCGGTCGCCGGCAAGGCGCGCGCGATCGCCAACGTGTCATCGCTGCTGCCGTCGTCGACATAGATCGCCTCGCAGGCGAGCGCCCGCGTCGCAGCCAGCTTCTGCGCCACTTCGGCAAGGCGTGCGTGCAGGCGCTCGAGCGACGCCGCCTCGTTATAGGCCGGCACCACGATGGACAGGCCGGCGGCGGCGCCGGACGGGCCCGGGCCGCGCTCGCGCCGCGCTATTTTTTGCTCGGTTGCGGGGCTCATCTCATCGATTCTTCAAGAGCCCATCTATAGCGCACTGGCCGCGGGCTGTCGCGGCCGCGGCGTCGCAGGTCGGGCTGGCAGGGGCGGGCGAACGTGCTATGCGAAAGCCGGCAATGGCACGAGTTTCTTTCATCGATTCGATGCGCGGCCGGGCGTCGGAGGTCTGGCGCAACCGCGGCCTGAGCGTCAAGGCGGTGTCGTTCGCCCTGGTCGGCGTCGTCAATACGGCGGTCGACTACGGCGTATTCTTGCTGGCGCGTGCTGTGCTGGCCGGGTCCGCGGCGGGGCTCGCCGCAATCGGCTCGCTCAACGATCTCTGCCAGTGCAGCAGCGCGACCGCGACGACGCTGGTGATCGCCAACCTGATCTCCTGGAGCGTCGCCGTCACCGGCTCCTATATCATGAACTCCTCGATCACCTTCGCCGCCGAATCCGGCCGGCAGTTGCGCTTGGGCGCCTATCTGAAATTCGTCGGGTCCGGCATTGCCGGATTGCTTACCAACACGGCGACGCTGCTGTTCGCGGCTGAGATTTTGCTGCTGCCGGTCTGGCTGGCCAAGGCCGTCGCGATCCTGACGAGCTTTGCCGTGAATTTTTCGCTGTCGCACTTCTTCGTGTTTCGCGTGCGACGCGGTCAGGCGCCTAAAGCATGATCCCGAAAACTCGGGCGGCAACATCGACATGCCGGAATTTGCGCAAATCCTGCGCGGTGAGACGCCGGCGGCGTGACCGGCGTTCAGCCGGTATGCTTCGACAGACGCTTTTCGATGTCGTTGGCGGTGTTCTGCACGCTCACCGCAAATGCGTGCCAGTCGTTGGTGACGACATCCCAATTGACCATGGGTGCCTGACCCGACGCCGCGGTCGACGTCAATCCGTTCGGCGCGCGGCCGGTCGAAGCGTCGTACAGATAAGCGCCGCCAATCGTCACCAACACACCGAGAATGAAGCCGAAGAATGCCGGCATGGTCGTTCCTCCGTCCTTGAAATCCGTGGCGAACGGCAACGCATTCGCGCGGCACAAGTTCCGCGCAAGGAACTCGGCATTATTTGATCGACAAATTCAGCGCCTTCACCATGTCGCCCCATTTCCTCACCTCGGCTTTGAACATCGCATCGGCCTGCTCGGGCGAACCGGCGATCGGGTCAAAACCCATGTCGGCGAGTTTCTTCTGCACTTCGGGCGTCTGCACGATGGCGTTGATGGCCTCGTTCAATGTGGCGACGATGTGCGGATCGGTTTTGGCTGGCGCGAAGAAGCCGACCCACGATGCGGCGGTGAAATTGCCAAAGCCTTGCTCGGTGTAAGTCGGCACGTTCGGCGTCACCGCGGCGCGATGCTCGGCGGCGATGCCGAGTCCCTTGAGCTTGCCGCCCGCGATCTGTGCCGCGGCGCCGCCGCCGAGCGTCGACGCCATCAGGTCGACTTGGCCGCCGACGGTGGCGTTGATCGCCGGCGCGCCGCCCTGGAACGGAATCATCTGGTACGGCGCCTTGGCGAGAAATTTCAAAAAATACTCCGCCTCGATGTCGGAGCCGGTGCCGACGCCGGGCACGGCGAGATTGATGGTGCGGCCATCCATGCTTTTCAGAAAATCGACGAGATTATTGGTCGGATTGGTGCCGGCAGTGACCAGCGATTCCGGGCTGATGGCGGCGATGGCGACGGTCTCGAGATCGTTGGCCGAATATTCCTTGTTCTCGAACAGCGTTTCGTTGACGGCGATCGCCGTCGTGGTGGCGAGCAGCGTATAGCCGTCGGGCGCGGCGCGCGCCACGACGGTGGCGGCGATATTGCCGCCGGCGCCGCCGCGGTTCTCGACCACCACCGGCTGATGCAGGCGATCGCTCAAGCCCTGGCCGATGAAGCGGGCCAGCGTGTCGGCGACGCCGCCGGGAGCAAAGGCGACGATGATGGTGATCTTGTTCGCCGGATAGGTCTGCGCGCCGGCCGGGCTCGCGGCAACGGCGAGCGAGACAGCGGCTGCGGCAACGGCGCGCCGTGCCGTAGATAAATTCCACATTGCAATGATCTCCCTCAGCCCTCGCGCAGCACCCGTTCGATGCGCCGGTCCGGTATCAGCCACATCACTGCGACCAGCGCATAGATCGCAATCGATATCCAGGGGCTGACGAATGCAAGCACGACCGCCGCGGCATAGAGCAGCATCGAGACCTTGCCCTTGACGTCGCTGCCGAGCGCGCTCGCCAGCACGGAGTGTTCGCCTTGCTGGTGCACGATCGCCATCTGCAGCAGATAGTAGGCAATGGCCGGCATCAGCAATATGCCGCCATAGACCGCGGTCGGCAGCGGTGCGAGGAAATTATCGCCCATCCAGCCGGTCGCCGCCGGAATTAGCGACAGCCAGAACAACAGGTGCGAATTGGCCCACAGGATGAGGCCGTCCACCCGCGTCACCGTGTGCAGCAGGTGGTGGTGATTATTCCAGTAGATGGCGAGATAGACGAAGCTCAGCACGTAGCTGACGAGCCCGGGCGCCAGGCTTTTCAGCGCCGCCCAGTCGGCGCCGTGCGGCACTTTCAGCTCCAGCACCATGATGGTGATGATGATGGCGATGAAGCCGTCGCTGAAGGCGGTCAAGCGATCCTTGCCCATTACGCGCCATCCTTGCGTCGCGTCTTCTTGGCGGCAAGAAATTCGCGCATCGCGGCGGGCGGCGCATCGGCGCGATATGCGGCTGCGAACGCTTCGATGCCAGCTTGCACCGCCGCGGACAGGGGCAAATCCTCCCATTGCCGCATGAGCTGCTTTTGCCGGCGCACCGCTTGCGGCGCCGACGTCAGAAGTTTTGCGATCCAGGCCTCGACCGCGGCGTCCAGCATCGCCGCCGGCACCACGTGCTCGACCAATCCCCATGTGAGGGCTTCGCTGGCGTCAAACGTTTCGCCCAGATACATGATCTCGCGCGCACGGCCCCAGCCGACCAGGGTCGGCAGCAGCGCCGCCTCGATCACCGAGGGAATGCCGAGCTTGACCTCTTGCATGCCGAAAGTCGCCCGGTCCGATGCAATCCGTACGTCGCACGAGGCCGCGATCTCGATGCCGGCGCCGAACGCATAACCCTGGATGCGGGCGACGACCGGCACCGGACAGCGACGGATCGCATCGCAGCACGCGTGAAGCCGCGTGATGAAAGCGCGCGCCGCGGCACTGTCGGAGATGCCCGCCATTTCGCCGATGTCGGCGCCGGCGATGAACGCTTTCGGCCCGGCCCCGGTCAGGACGACGGCGCGCAAACGCGCGTCGGCCGCAAGCTCCGCCATGGCGTCGGCGAATGCGCCCATCAGCGTGCCGTTCATGGCATTGAGCTTTTGCGGGTTGTTGATGGTCACATGGGCGACGATGCCATGCGGCCGTTCGTCGAGACGCACAAGAACTTGTCTACCGCCGGCGCTGTCCAAGGCGCTTCCCGCAAAGCCGTTCGCGCTGTTGGAACGGCATGAGGATCGCTGCCGTGCTGAAAGTCAATGCCGTCTCGGCGCGACGTTGCGGCGCCTAATGCCTTGCGTGCGAGCCGGCCTGGCCCAGCGCGTCCTGCTGGCGGTATTCGGCGTCGTATTCCATGATGCCCTGGGTCAATTGCTCGATCATGCTTTGCCGGGCGGTTGCGTCCTGGCCGCAGGTCAACTCGGCCATGGTCTTGGCTAATGCGGTAATGACCTCATCGGTGTCGATGGCGTCGGGCGTCTCCTCCGACACCGGGTATTCGGCAAAAAAATTGTCGACCACCTCGACAATCAGGCAATGCAGGCACGGCCGCTCGTCGTCTTCGCTTTGTTCGTCTGCCATGGCAATCACTCCCACTGCCTCAGTATATAACAACGATTATTCAAACATGCAGCCCGATATGGAAAGGATGGAATCCACGATTTGGGCCGTTGCGATGCGAGCTTTTGCCGCAATTTCGCCCCGGGCGTTCCCTGCGCACCGCCGCGGGTCCCGGCAGCCGGAACGGCGAGATCGCATTGGCGCCAGTGGGCAAACGCGGAGCGGGTCACGGCGCAGCAATAGCTCAGTCGCGCTTGTCGAGCTCGGCGGCGAGCCGCGCATAGAGCGCGTTGTCGCGGCTGTACACATATTCGAGCGCGCCCACTGAAACGGCTTCAGCGCCATGCTCGCGCAGGAAGTTCGCGAGGCCATGCACATGGCCGGGCGGGCAGTGCAGCGTCATCATGCCTGAGGAGGTTGGGCCGCCGAACGGCGCTTCGACGTTGAATTTTTCTCGCGCAGCGGCGAGCAGTGCATCGTTGAGGCCGCCGAAGCGCGTGCGCACTTCGCGGAAGGCCGCAGCGCGCCGTTGCGCGGCGATCCGGTCGAGCAGGAGCCGCGCGGTGTCGCGTTGCGCCGCGCTCCACGCCGCGGTGCGGGCAGCGACGAGATTGGCCTGCGAGCGCAAGATGGTGCCGTCATCGATCACCTTGAGGGCGTTGGCGGCGAGCGTGGCGCCGGTCGTGGTGATGTCGACGATCATCTCCGCGGTGCCGGCGGCCGGCGCGCCCTCGGTGGCGCCGGTCGATTCGACGATACGGTAATCGACGACGCCGTGCTCGGCGAAAAAGCCGCGGGTCAGGTTGGCGTATTTGGTGGCGAGCCGCATCTTACGCTCGTTGCGCAGCCGGAACGCGGTCGCGACGTCGTCGAGATCGGCCATGGTACGAACGTCGATCCAGGCCTGCGGCACGGCGACGACGACGTTGGCATGACCGAAGCCGAGTCCGGTCACCATGACGACGCGGCGCTCCGACTGCGGGATCATTTCGCGTACCAGATCCTCGCCGGTAATGCCGAGATGCACGGCGCCCTGGCCGAGCTGCTGGGTGATCTCCGCCGCCGACAGGTAGGCGACCTCGACGCCGTCGAAGCCGGCGATGGCGCCGCGATAGTCGCGGGCACCGCGCGGCTTGACGAGGTCGAGCCCGGCGCGGGCGAAGAAGCTTTCCGCGTTCTGCTGCAGCCGACCTTTCGACGGCACGGCGAGGATGAGCGGACTTTTGTTGTTGTCGACGGCGCTCATGACGCGCCTCCGCAGCCGGTCAGCTCTTCGATCGAGGCTGCAAAGCCCACGGCTGGGATCGGCTCGCGGGCGCCGAGCCGCGACAGCAGCGCGTCATAGCGGCCGCCGGCGACCAGCGGGCTGTTGGCGCGCGTATCGTGCAGCTCGAACACGAAGCCGGTGTAGTAATCGAAGCCACGGCCGAAGCTCGTCGAGAATTTGATCGTCCGCACGTCGACGCCGCGCGCAGCCAAAAATCCGGTGCGGGTCTCGAACAGATCGAGCGCCGGTCCGAGCGCGATCCTGGCGTCGGCGGCAAGCGTGCGCAGCTCGCTCAAGCTCTCGTCGGGATCGCCGTTTACGGCGAGAAAGCGCTCGAGCAGCGCGCGGGTGTCGCGCGGCAGCCGCGTCGGCGCGTTCAATGTCGCCTGCTCGAGAAAACGATCGGCGATCTCGGCGACGGAGCGGCCGCCGACGGCGACGATGCCGGCGATCGACAGCAAGTCGGTGACGAGGTGATGGGCCGCTTTCGGATCGGAGCCGGCGAGCGCCGCCAGCACGCCCTGATATTCCGGCGCGCCATTGGCCGAAGCGAGCGTCAGTTGATCGAGATCGTGGGCCAGCGAGGTCTTGCGGTTGAAATCCTTGACCAGGCGGCGCTTCCACACCGGCGCCAGATCGAGCGCGGCGACGAAGGCGGCAAACAGGCCGACGTCGCCCATGCGGATTTCCGGCGCGTTCAGGCCGTAGTGGGTGGTCGCTTCGAGACCGAGCGCCAGCATTTCGGCGTCGGCGGCCGCTTTGTCGTGGCGGCCGAACGATTCGATGCCGGCCTGCACGAACTCCGCCGCCGCGCCTTCGCGATGGCGAAACACAGCGCCGAGATAGCAGAAGGCCGCCGCCTTGCCGGCGTCCGGCGAGGCGAGATACGCGCGCGACACCGGGATGGTGAGATCGGGCCGCAGGCACAGTTCGCGGCCGTCCGGATCGCTGGTGAGGAACATGCGGCGGCGGATGTCCTCGCCGGAGAGATCGAGGAACGGCTCCGCCGGCTGCAGCACCGCTGGCTCGATCTGGGTATAGCCGGCACGCGCATAGGAGGCGACGAGCGCCTGCGCCCGCGCGTCCGGCCCGTTGCTGCTGGTGCTCGACATGTCGCTCTACAGGCGGCCGGTAACGCCGGCCGCCGACGCAATCCCTGTTTGTTGCGCGGCCCTTTAGCACGGCAAACCCTACAATTCGACGAAGATTGCCGGCGGCCGTTAATGCCAGCCGGCGATTGGCCAGGCCCTAAGGGCGCCCTTGGGCGTGCTGAAGGCGCGATTTTATGGAAGCTAAATCAAATGTTTACGATGAACAGCAAGATCGAACCCGGCGGTAGGCGATGACGATCCCGGACAGGCTGAAGACCAAGCCGCAGCCGCACAGGGCAACGATCAGCGCTGTGCGCCATGCCGGACGCGCCCGCAAAGCCGGAACGTCGAGGGTATGAAGCGCGGCGTAGAGCCAATGGTAGACACGGCGGGAACGATCGAGTTTCTCCAGCACGGCACCGTTCGCGCCGTCGAGCGCAAACCAGTCGTCGCCGCATACCGTCCGGTAAATTGGCGCGCCCGGCATGACCGAAGCGATGGCGTAGGCGTCGGTCGCCTTGATCGCGAGCGCCCCAGCGCAGTTGCGCGACAGCGGTTGAACCGCGGCGTCGATCGCATCGGATCGCAGGAAGGCGCGATCGATATCCGTCCCGGTGCCGGCGGGCGAGAGCCGCTGCCGGTCGAGCGCGGTACGTTCACGGCGGTAGATCTTTCCACCGAAGGCGAACCATTCGACCTCAACGACCGGCGCGGCAATGCGCCGTAATTCATCGTCCGGCAGGGCGCTCCAATCCGGCGTGCCGG
>JASHQO010000056.1 GCA_030039105.1 Xanthobacteraceae bacterium | reverse complement strand
CGGGCGCCGGATTGGCCGCAGGTGCGCTGACGGCGGCAGGCTGCGGCGCCGCTTCCGCCGGTGCAGCCGGTGGCAAATCCGGTTTGCCGGTGGCTCCGGCGGCAGATGGGGCGGGGGCAGCGGTTGTGTTGCCGATCGAGCCGACGGCCGGCGGCAAGTCCGGCGAATCAAGCGGTTGCGGCGTCACCGAGGCTGTGGCGGCGTGGGCGCCCGCGTTATTGGTCCCGGCCAGCGCCGCAGGCGCGGCGGCGAGCACGAGAACCACGGCGGTCGAAGCTAAAAGGTGTTCGAAGCGGACGCCCGGCATTGCACATTCTCCCTCCAGGCCTGCGCAACGGGGCGCAAGCCTCCTGCCGTCTGAGGTTAAAGTTCCCCAAATGGGCATTAGTGTGAAAATCCGCACCAAAGCCCGCGGCGCTTGCACCTTACGTGAGCCGGCCATGCTTTGTCCTGCGCGCAACGGGCAAAATCCCGGGGAACTAGGCGAATTTCGCCGGCTGTCGCTCTGCGGCAACGCCGTCGGTATCGTCCTCTTCGCGCACGGTATTCAGGCCGAGCGCTTCGAGCTTGCGATAGAGGGTGGAGCGGCCGATCTGCAGGCGCCGCGCCACCTCCGACATCTGGCCCCGGTAGTGGGTTATGGCGTAGCGGATCAGCTCCGCTTCGACATCCTCGAGCGGCCGCACCTCGCCGGCAGCGTCGAGCACCGGCACGGCGTCGACCGGGACAGCCGGCGGCGCTGCCGGATGGTCGACGAACGGCGCCGCAAGTGTCATCGGCTGATCGAGCTCCGGCACCAGATCGGCGGCGTGGCCTGGCTGGGCCGAGACCTGTGCCGAAACCTGCGGAAATTCCGCAAGCCCGATGGTGTCGCCCTCGGCCAGCACCACGGCGCGGAATAAGGTGTTTTCGAGCTGGCGGATATTGCCCGGCCATTGATAGGCGGCCAGAAGCTGCAGCGCGTCCGGTGCGATCAGGCGGATGCGCTTGCCCTCCTCGGCGGCGAAGCGCGCCAGGAGATGGCGTGCCAGCGCCGGAATGTCAGCGGGGCGCTCGCGCAGCGGCGGCACCGTGATCGGAAAGACGTGCAGCCGATAGAACAGGTCTTCGCGGAAACGCCCGGCTTTGACGTCGGCGATCAGGTCGCGGTTCGTCGCCGATACGATGCGGACGTCGACCTTGACCGCCTTACGGGCGCCGACCGGCTCGACCTCGTTTTCCTGGATGGCGCGCAGCAGCTTGACCTGCGCCGCCGCCGGCAATTCGCCGACCTCGTCGAGGAACAGCGTGCCGCCCGACGCCTCGACGAATTTTCCGGTGTGACGCTCGGTGGCGCCGGTGAACGAGCCTTTTTCGTGCCCAAACAGAATCGATTCGACGAGATTTTCCGGCATCGCGCCGCAGTTCACCGCGACGAACGGTTTTGCGCGCCGCTCGCTCGAGCCGTGGATGGCGCGCGCGATCAATTCCTTGCCGACGCCGGACTCGCCAGAAATCTGCACCGGGATGGTCGAGGCCGCGGCCTTCTCGGCCATGCGCAGCACGGCCTGCATATTGGCGCTCTTGGTGATGATGTCGTTGAAGCTGAGTGTGCCGCTGCGGCTGTGCTTGATGCGGTTGAGCTCGCCTTCGAGCGCGCTGGTATTGAGCGCGTTGCGGATCGAGACCGCCAACCGCTCGACGCCAACCGGCTTGACCACGAAATCGACGGCGCCGGCGCGCATCGCCGACACCACATTGTCGATGCCGCCGTGCGCCGTCTGCACGATCACCGGCACGTTGATCGCCGCCTGGCGCAGCCGCGCCAGCACGCCGAGCCCGTCGAGGTTCGGCATGACGAGATCGAGGATCACGCAATCGACCCGGTCCCCGTCGGCGCCGCCAAGCAGCGCCAGCGCCGCGTCGCCATTGTCGAGCACGATCGCCTCGTAGCCCGACTTCTGCACCATGTTTTCCAGAAGCCGGCACTGCACCGGATCGTCGTCGACAACGAGAATGGCCATGAGGGACCCCGGCTACGCGCGGCACGCACTCGGCTGTGCCGTTTCGGGGCACTTTGCGCCGGGAGGCTTAATGGGGTGTTAAGCGGCAGCCGCTCGCTGTTTCGGGTTCGTCATGCCCGGCACGACGGCCACGACAACTTCGGAGTTCAGGCCGCCGTGCCGCTACAGCGTCAGCCGAACATTGCAGACGGAGCGCACGTCCGGATCCTCGCCGATCTCAAACCCAAGCTCCCGGCACATCTGCAACATCGCTTCGTTCTCGTGCAGCACTTGGCCTTCGATGCTGCGCAGGCCCTTGGCGCGGGCGTAGGCGATGAGCATTTGCATGAGCTGCCAGCCGAGCCCGTGGCTCTTGAGGTCGGAGCGGACGATGATGGCGTATTCACCGGCAGTGGTGCCCGCCTTGTCGTGCAGGCGGCCGACGCCGAGCATCGCGCCCGTTGCGTCGTCGAGCGCGATGAAGGCCATGGCCTTGGCGTAGTCGACGTTGACGAAGCGGGCGAGGAAGTCGTGGCTGAACTCCTTGACGGCGCCGAAGAAGCGCAGGCGCACGTCGTCCGCGGTGATGGCGGCGACGAACGGCCCGTAGAGCGGTTCGTCGTCCGGGCGCAGCGGGCGGATATGAACCGCCTGGCCGTCGGGCAGCGTGACGTGGCGGTCCCATTCGCGCAGATCGATGGCGATTGCGACCTCCTCGTGCGATCAACTGCGCAACAATAACGGCCGGGCCTGCGCGATGGTCGCGCGCGCATAGGCGGCGAGCTGCGCGTCCGAGGCGTTGCTGATCGGATGGCCGATGGTGACGAATTTATAGCCCGGCATGCCGAGCACGCGAGCCATCATCTCGGCGGCGCTGACGAAACGCGCCGTCATCACGCCGATGGCGGGGATGCCTTGCCGTTCTGCCGTGACTGCGTCGTGCAGACTGCACGATGAGCAGCTTCCTCAATCGCCGACGCCGGTGACGACTGCCTGCCAGTTCTTGATCTCGTCGACGATGGCGGCGGCGGCCGGCGCGCTGTAGTTCGCCTTGCGGCGGAACACCACGTCGGCGACGCCGAACTCGTCGCGCAGCATGCGGTCGAGATGGGCGAAGAAGCCGGCGGTGCCTTCCTTGCCGTTGGAGATGAAGCCTATTGTCTTGCCTTTGAGCGAGGCGGGCCGCGGCGCCGGTTCGCCGCCGGCGGCTTTACGCTCATTGGTCGGATCGAGCACGCGCAGGATCATTGGTCTTGCTCTACTTCAGTGGTGCATGATCTTTTCGAAAAACCGGCGTCCACCCTCGGATCAAGTCCGGGGGCCGGCTTTTTCCGGATCATGCACTATCTCTTCGGCGGCTCGCAATCGACGCAGGCGCCGATCGCCGCCGTCACCGCCTTGGTCTTGCTGCCGAACCACGGCGCAATGACGGCGCCGAAGCCGCCGGCCGGGCCGCCCGCGGCGATAACGAGCAGGTGATCCGGCGATTCGAGCGCGGTGTGCACCGTCTCGCCGCGGTCGCGCACTACCGCGCCCTTGCCGACCTCGGCCCATTCGGCGCGGCGGATGCGGGCGCGCTCATGGATGAATTCGGCAATGTCGCGCTTGGTCCAGCCGGCGTCTTGAATGGGCTCGCGCAATTGCTTTGGAATGACGATGGCGTAGTTGCCGCCGTAGATCGAATAATGGCGCTGGTTGGCGCGCATCTCGGCGGCGAAAGTTTCGAGGATCTCGCGTGGGTCCTTGGTCCACTCGTTCATGATCTGCCGTGGCGCCATGGCGCCCATCACGGTCACGGCGGAGACGCCCTCGGGAATGCCGCGCGCGACCGACAGCGGCTGCCAGGCGGTGTCCTCCTCGTCCTCGGCGACGCAGTAGGAGAATTTGCCGGGATGGCCGAGCGTCGAGCGGTCGATGCCGCCGGGGCGGGCGTCGAGCAGATTGATCAGCGCCAGCCGCATGGCGCGGCCGATGGCGGCGGTGGCGCGGTCGCTGTTGGCGAGCGCGTTGAACGTCGAGCTGGCGCCGATCTCGAGGCGAATCGGGCCGTTGATGATGACGAGGAGGGCCGCGCCGCCGGTGCTCGACGTGACGCCGTGCAGCAGAAACTCCTCCTTCATCAACGCCTGCCAGGCGGTGGCGACGATGGGAAAGTGCATGGGCAGGCAGCCGGCCATCACCGCGTTGATGGCAAGCTTTTCCGCCGTGATCGGCTGGCTGCGCACCGGCTCGATGCCGATCAGTTGGTCCGGCGGCATCAGCGCCCAGTCCAGGCACGCCTCGACCGCGGCCGGAGTTGGCGGCACGACGGGAAGGCCGTCGGTCCAGCCGTTGGCATGATAAAACTCCTGCGCGGCGGCGAAGTCGTCGACGTCGTAAAGCTTAGAGGTCAGTTGCACCGGCATCGCGTCCCGCGGGATGTCGCGCTTCGCGAGCGCGGGGAAGACTGAGCCGAGAATACTGAGGCGTTTATTCGATTGAAAGCGGCCTTGCGGCGGCCGCAGTGTCGCGCCACATCATGGCCTCGTGAGGAGCGCCGCGCCGATGCCGAGAGCCGCCAAGAAAACCGCCAATAGAACCGCGGCCAGGCGCCCGGCCGGGAAGGGCCGGATCGCGGCCAAGATCGCGCTCGGCGCTTTGCCGCAATGGAATCTCGCCGACCTTTATGCCGGCCTCGACGATCCGGCGATCACGCGCGATCTCGACCGCGCCGACGCCGACTGCGTCGCCTTCGAGGCGGCCTACAAGGGCAAGCTCGCCGCGCTCGCGGCTGCGCCGCAGGGCGGCGCGGCGCTCGCCGAAGCGGTGCGGCGCTACGAGGCAATCGACGATCTGATGGGCCGGCTCGGCTCCTATGCCGGGCTCGTTCACGCCGGCGACACGGTCGATCCGGCCTGCACCAAATTCTACGGCGACGTGCAGGAGCGGATGACCGCGGCGTCGATGCATCTGTTGTTCTTCACGCTCGAGCTCAACCGAATCGAGGACGCGGTGCTCGACGCGGCGCTGGCCGATCCGGCGCTGGCGCATTACCGGCCCTGGCTCGACGACGTACGCCGCTACCGCCCATATCAGCTCGAGGACCGGGTCGAGGAGCTGTTTCACGAAAAGTCGATGACGGCGTATTCGGCCTGGAACCGGCAATTCGACGCCACTATCGCCAACCTGCGCTTCAAAGTGTCCGGCAAGTCGCTCGCCATCGAGCCGACGCTGAATTTCATGCAGGACCGCGACGGCACCAAGCGCAAGGCGGCGGCGCAAGCGCTGGCGACGACGTTCAAGGACAACGTGGCGCAGTTCGCGCTGATCACCAACACGCTCGCCAAGGATAAGGAAATCTCCGACCGCTGGCGCGGCTTCGCCGACATCGCCGACGATCGCCACCTGTCGAACCGGGTCGAGCGCGAGGTGGTCGATGCCTTGGTCGCCGCCGTGCGTGGCGCCTGTCCGCGACTGTCGCATCGTTATTACGCGCTGAAGGCCAAATGGTTCGGCAAGAAGCGGCTGCCGTATTGGGATCGCAACGCGCCGCTGCCCCAGATCAAGAGCCGCGAGATCGGCTGGACCGAAGCCAAGAACACGGTGCTCACCGCCTATGGCGCGTTCTCGCCGAAGATGGCCGCAATCGCCGAACGGTTCTTCGACGAGCGCTGGATCGACGCGCCGGTGCGGCCGGGCAAGGCGCCGGGCGCCTTTTCGCATCCGACCACGCCGTCGGCGCATCCGTACGTGCTGCTCAACTACCAGGGCAAGCCGCGCGACGTGATGACGCTCGCCCACGAGCTCGGCCACGGCGTGCATCAGGTGCTGGCCGCGCACAACGGCGCGCTGATGGCGCCGACGCCGCTGACGCTCGCGGAAACCGCGAGCGTGTTCGGCGAGATGCTGACTTTCAAGAAGCTGCTCGCCGCTACCGCCGACAAGAAAGAACGCAAGGCCATGCTCGCCGCCAAGG
>JASHQO010000055.1 GCA_030039105.1 Xanthobacteraceae bacterium | reverse complement strand
GTCCGGCGCGGTCGATTTCGGCCGCGTCGACCGTCTCGCCGCCGGCGCGCAGCGCGTAGAGCCGCGTCAACGCCCGCGGCCGCGGCAGGCTGCCGGTATGGGTGGTCAATATCCGCGATGTGCTGCGCTGCATCGGTTCGTTCCCGTCATCGCGACATATGATAGGGCAGCCACAGGGCAAGGTCGGGCCACAGGATCACCAGCGCCAGAACGACGAACATCGTCAAGTGGAACGGGACGGTGCCGAGAATCACCTCGCTCAGCTTGCCGTCCCAGATACTTTGGATGACGAACAGGTTGATGCCGATCGGCGGCGAAATCTGGCCGAGCTCGACGAAGAGCACGAGGACGACGCCGAACAGCAGCGGGTCGATACCGTAGCTCGGCAGCACCGGGAAAATCAGCGGCACCGTGATCACGATCATGCCCAGGCTCTCGATCAGGCAGCCGAGTACCGTGTAGAGCACGAGCAGCGCCAGGAAAAATTCGAGCCGCGTCAGGTGCAGGCCGAGGACGAAGGCCGTGACCTTCTCGCCGACGCCGGCGAAGCTGATCGCATAGGAGAAGACGTAGGCGGTGAAGATGATAAACAGGATGTTGCCGGAAAACCGGATGGTGTTGTACATCGCGTCGATCAAGCCGCGCAGCGTGAGGCTGCCGAATGCGGCGCCGAGCACGATCGCCAGACTGCAGCCGATGGTCGCGCCCTCGGTCGTGGTGACGAGGCCGGCGTAGATGCCGCCAAGCGTGCCGCCGATCAAAAGCGCGAACGGCAGCACGTCGGCCAGTGCGACGAGCAGGTCGTGCAGCGAGCGCGGCCCGGATTCGCGCGGCGCCACCGCCGGCACGGTCAAGGCGTGGGCGCCGATATAGATCATGAACGCCGCGGTCATGATCAGGCCGGGCACCAGGCCGGCCATGAACAGTTTCGGCACCGAGGTTTCGGTGAACGTGCCGTAGACGATCATGCCGAAGCTCGGCGGCAGCAAGATGCCGAGGGTGCCGCCGGCGGCCAGCGATCCCGCCGCCAGGCGCCGATCGTATTTGCGGCCGATGAGTTGCGGCAGCGCCACGCCGCCGATCGACGCCGCCGTCGCGATGCTCGAGCCGCTGACCGAGGCGAAGATCGCGCAGCCGGCGATGTTGGTCTGCAGCAGGCCGCCCGGCAACCGGGCCACGAGCTTGGCAAGCCCGGAATAGATACGGCTGCTCAAGCCGGAGACGCGCAGGATTTCCGCCATCAGCATGAACAGCGGCACGCAGGTCAGCACGAAGCTGTTCATGCTGCCCCAGCTTACAAGCCCGAGACTATTGAGGCTCGACAGCCCACCTTGCAGCAGCAGATAAAACATCGCCGGCACGGCGATCGCGAACGGCACCGCCATGCCGGATGCCAGCAGTACCAGAAAAAAGCCGAACGTGACGACGATCTGGAGGTCAGGGCTCACCGGCACCCTCCGCCGTCCTGCCAGGAGTGCGCAGGCGGGTGATGTCGGCGGCGAGCGTGCGCATCACCGAGAAGCACAGAGCCGCCGCGCCGAGCATCATCGCGGCTTGCGGCAGCCACAGCGGCGTCGCCAGATACGTCGGTGCGTGATCGTCGAACCGGAAGGAAGCGATCTCAAATCGCACCAGTTGCCACAGCAACAGGCCGGAGAACGCAAGCGAGAGCAGGTCGAAGATGACGTGGGACAGTGCGCGGCCGAACGGCGATAGGCGCGACTGGACCAATTCGACGTGGTGAAAGCTGTCGCTGACCTGGCATACCGGCAGGCTCAAGAAGGTGATCACCACCAGCAGGTAACCGCCAAGCTCGTCGGAAATCTCGAACGAGAAATTGAGCAGTGACCGGGTCAGGATATCGAGGCCGACCACGACCAGCATGACGGCCAGGGCAGCGACACAGGCATACTTGCAGGCCCGCTCGACGATGCCCTCCTCGAGCCTGCGCGCAGATCGGCCGCGCTGCGCGCGATCCTGCTCGATCTGCGCCATCCTGCCCGCCGCGATTTAGCGTCCGAGCGCGGTGCGCACCTTGGCCAGCGCCTCGACGACGTCGGGACCGCGCGACTTCGCCCACGCGTCCCAGTACGGCGTCATGGCATCGACCGCACGCTTGTTCTCCTCCGGCGTCGCCTTGGTGAAGGTGTAGCCGGCGGCGGTGAGGACCTGGACCGAGTCCGCCTCTTCCTTCTGCATCGTCTCCTGATCCCAGCGCGCGGTGTCCGCGGCGACCGTGCGCAGCTTGCCCTGCAACTCGGGCGAAAGCTTGCTGTAGGCTTCGGTGTTGGCGATGAAATAGGAATTGTTGACGTTGACGATCAGCACGTAGCCGTATTTGAGCAAGTCCTTCCACAGCACGGCACCGACGCCGGCGGTAAAGATGCCATCGACCACGCCGCGATCGAGCGCCGAGGGGACTTCCGGCGCGCTCATTGTGATCGAGGTGCCGCCGAAGCGCCGCACGAACTCGCCCTGCTCCGGCTGCGCGACGCGCAGCTTCATGCCCCTGATGTCGTCGAGCGATTCGAGCTTCTTGCGCCCCCAGATGAACTGCAGCGGATAGGTATAGGAGGCAAGCAGCGTCGAGCCTTTCGCCTGGTAGGCCTTGGCGATGTAGGGCCTGAGCACCGCGTCGGCCTTGGCGAAATCGTCGTAGGATTGGATCAGCATCGGCAGCCGCGGAATGCCGGCGACCGCGATGTTGCCGGAGTTGAACAGATCGTCGCCGATCTGCACGACGTTCTCGCCCACCGCCTGGGTGATGTTGCTGGCATTGATCTGCAGCGTGCCGGCAAGGTGCAGCCGCACCTTGAGCGCGCCGTCGGTCGCCTTGTCGATTTCCTCGGTGAACTGCATGGCGCCGCGCGAGGTGGCGAAATTCGGCGCCGACTGATGCATGTAGAAATTCCACTCGTCGGCGGCGGGCGCCTGCCCACCGGAGACCAGCACGACGCCGAACGCCATAAGAAGCGCCGCGGCAACGGCCGCGGCTTTCGGATTCTGCACGACCATGGCGGCCCTCCCCTCGACATCGTCGCTATCGCGGCGAGCGAGACTTTCTATTCATCGACTTCGACAACGACGATGATCTTTCGCCGCGTGAGCGTAGGGACACGTCATTTTGCTGTCAACGCGCCGGCCTCGGGGCGCGTTGAGCGGCGCGGCCGTCTGCCGGCCCTGAGCCGCATTCAATCCGGCGGAATCCCGATGCCCGTCTCACGCTCGTGCATGTCCATCCACTTTTGCTCGAGGTCGCGGGGCAGCATATAGACCTTGTGGCCGGAGCGATCGCCGTAGCGCGCGCAGAGCTCCTCGAATGAGGGCATGCGGTCATAACCCTGGCGATAGAGCCGCTCCTGCCTGGCGAAAATCGCCTCGCACGATGCGCTTTCGAGCTCGTCGATATTGCCTTCGTGCACATCGAGCTTCATCGCGATCTTTCGCGGCTCGCCCGCCGTTTCCATCAGCACCGGAATCCATTCGCGCTCGGACAGCCATTCCGAGAATCGGCCGCGACGAAGCTTGGCAATGCGCTCCGGCAATGCGTCGCGAATGTCTTCGGTGATGCGCTGATCTTCGTATCGGCGCGCGAGGCTGGCATAAAAGAACGGCGTGACGATGCGGCTGCGAACCCCGCCGGGCAGGCTCTCCAAGATGTCGAGCAGGCGATCGAACAACGGCAATGTGTTCCGGGTGAGGAACAGCCGCTCCTGGCGCGTCATGCCCCGCTCGCCGGCGATGCGCAGAATGGAGATTTGATAATCGAAATCGCCGGCCCGGCCGTTCCACCGGTCATGGACCTTGCCGCAGCCGGCGAGCGAGGCGTGGAAGCCGACAATGCCCGCCGCCTGCCGCTCATCCATCCAGGTCTTGAGCGCGTCGGCATCGCGCATGCGCAAGCCGCCAAGGTTCAAAATCTCGAACGGGTTGCCGCGGCGAGCGCGCAGCCGGCGGACGCCCTCCAGCGTGTCGATATCGTAATCGAACGACGGCCCAATGAAGGTCCGGATGCTGATATCGGTCCGACCGGAATCCCGCCAATCGTAGAAGCGATGCAGCAGCCGCTCGAAGCGGGCAAACGGCAGCTTGCTGGCTTTTCGCGTTTCCGAAACCAGGCAGTAGCGGCAGATGTGGGCGCACGGCGCGTGGCGCAGGGAAAAAATCAATCCTCGGGCCTCTATGGCTCTCGGCATGCTGGCTCCGCTATATTCACGCGAATATAGTGCCATCCGGTGTCAATGTCGTGCCCGCATTTTCGCGGGTTGCCGTGGCCTGACGCCGGCAGGCAGGCATCGCAGGACTGTGGCATCCAGGTAGGCTATTGATCGGTCCGGGACGCCACTATGCTCTCTACCTCGACAACTCATAACCCATAGTCGCCAGCAATGACCGGGACGCGCCTGAGCATTCGTATCGACCTGAAGAACGGCGACCGCATCGGTCCGGGCAAGATCGCCCTGTTGGAAGCCATTCGCGATACCGGGTCGATATCCGCAGGTGCGCGCAAGATCGGCATGTCCTATCGGCGCGCCTGGCTTCTGGTCGAGCAGATCAACGTCGCCTTGCAACAGCCCGGCGTGGCTTCGACGATGGGCGGCCGGCAGGGCGGCGGCGCCGTGGTCACGCCGGTCGGCGAGCGCATGATCGATATCTATCGCTCGATCGAGCGCGTCGCCCGGGAATCGGCCGGCGACGAATTTCGCGCCGTGGAGAAGATCGTCCGCAAGGGCAAACGCAAAGAGAAATAAACTGGGAGAGTGATCACAATGGCAAGCGACAAGAGCGTGCCGACGCGCTCGCTGGGTTCGTCCGCAATACAAGCGTCGGCCATCGGGCTCGGCTGCATGTCGCTGTCCGGCACCTATGGCGCAAGCGACGATGACGCCGGCATCGCCGTGATCCGCGAGGCGCTGGATCGCGGCATCACGCTGCTCGACACGTCGGACGCCTATGGCAACGGCCACAACGAGGAACTGGTCGGTAAAGCCATCAAAGGCCGCCGCGCCGAAGTGGTCCTGGCGACCAAGTTCGGCAATCTCGGCGGCCGCGGCGGCAAGACCGCCGATGGGCGCCCCGACTATGTGCCGGTCGCCTGCGAGGCCAGCCTCAAGCGCCTCGGCGTCGACGTCATCGACCTCTACTACCAGCATCGCGTCGACCCGACGGTGCCGATCGAAGAGACGGTCGGCGCCATGGCCAGGCTGGTCGAACAGGGCAAGGTCCGCGCCTTGGGCTTAAGCGAGGCGCGGCCCGAGACCATACGGCGCGCCCATGCCGTGCACCCGATCGCGGCGGTACAGAACGAGTTCTCGCTGCTCTATCGCACGGAAGCCGAAGAGACCTTGAAGACGACCCGCCAGCTCAACATCGGCTTCGTCGCTTATGCGCCGCTTGGGCGCGGCCTGATGACCGGCGTGGTCGAAAATCCGACGGGATTGGCCGATACCGATACGCGCAAGCGGCACCCGCGCTTCGCCGCCGAAAACATCAAGCACAATCTGTCGCTGGTGCAAAACCTCGAGGAGATCGCGCGTGACCATCGTTGCACGCTCGGCCAACTCGCCCTGGCCTGGGTGCTGGCGCAGGGCAAGGACGTCGTGCCGATCCCGGGCACCAAGCGAAAAGAACGACTTCTGGAGAACATCGGCGCCCTCGCCGTCGCGCTGACCGAGGACGACCTCGCGCAAATCTCGGACACCATCCCGATCGGCGCCGCTGCCGGCTTGCGCTATCCGGAAGGCCAGATGAAGAGCCTATACCTCTGACCCGGCTCTGCCACGCTCGCCGGCATTACGCGCCGAGCGTGATATGAACGATCTCCGGCGGCACGCCGAGGCGCGCCGGGATGATACTGGTGCCGAGGCCGCCGGACACGATCAGGTGGCGATCGTGCTCGACGACGTGGCCGTAGGCGAAGCGGGCGCCGTAGCGCGATGGCACGAATTGCTGCCACAGGAACGGCACGCGGATCTGGCCGCCATGGGTGTGGCCGGCAAAGGTCAGCGCCACGCGCGGCGGCACGCGGGTGAAGATGTCCGGCTCATGGACCATCAGCAGCACTGGATCGTCGGTGGTGATGCGCGACAGCGTCAGCGGCAGGTCGTCGATGCCGCGGAAGCGGCCGTGGCCGAGTGGAATGGCGAGCTGATCGCCCAGCCCGGCGACCCAGAATTTCGCGCCGTCGGGGCCGACCAGCACGGCGTCGTTTTCCAGCACCGCAATGTTGACGCCGGCGAGCGCGCTGCGCACACCTTGCAGGTCGTGCCACCAGTCGTGATTGCCGAGCACCGCCCAGGTGCCGAGCGGCGCCTTGAGCCGCGCCAGCTCCGCGGCCCAGACCGGGTCGGGCACGTGGGTGATGGCGAAGCGGTACGAGGCGATGAAGTCGCCGAGCAGCAGCACGATGTCGGAATTGAGCGCGATCGCCCGGTCGACGATGCGGCGAATGTGCGGGAGCTGCATGTCGGGGCCGCCGGCATGCAGGTCGGCGATCACGGTGATGGAGAGCTTGCGCCCCGCGGGCCAGCCCGGCGGTCGCGGCGCGTAGCGTGTCACCACGAGACCATCCGGCTCGATGGCGCCGGCATAGATCGCGGTCGCCGCCGCCGACAGGCCGACGAGCGTGGCCGCGGTCTTGAGCACGCGCCGGCGCGTCAGGCGCGGCTTTGCGGTGGGCGCTGGCGTCTCGGGCGACGGCCGGCGCACGGTTCCGGGCGAAATGTCAGCTTTCATGTCGATGTCATAGGGCGCAAGTGATGAACGGGGCGTTGCCGCGGTGGCTCCTTAGCCGATCCAGCGGGGAAATGGGTTACCGGCGGATCACGTCTGCGCGAGGGCGGCCGTGGGGCGACGTCATGTCGCCCGCCGATTTCGGCAAGCTGATCGCCGGCGAAACCGAGAAATGGGCCAAGGTGATCAAGTTCGCCGGCATCGCGCCGGAGTGATCAGGCCTGCGCCAAGCGCTCGCGCTTCACCCAGTCCAGCGTCTTGTCGAGCGCGCGGGTGAGCTTGTCGAACAATTCGTCGATCTCGGTATTGCCGATGATGAGCGGCGGGCACAGCGTAACGACGTCGCCGAGCACCGCGCGCACGATCAGACCTTCGGCTTCGGCGCATTGCACCGCCTTGGCGCCGACGCCGTGCGCCGGCGCGAACGCGCGCCTGGTGTTCTTGTCGGCCACCAGCTCGACGCCGCCGATCAGGCCAAGCCCGCGCGCCTCGCCGACCAGCGGATGATCGTTGAGCGCCTTGAGCCGGCCCTGGAATTGCGGCGCCACCTCGGCGACGCGTTCGACGATGCGCTCGCGCGCGTAAATCTCCAACGCCTTGATCGCCACCGCGGCCGCCACCGGATGGCCGCCATAGGTGAAGCCGTGGCCGAAGGTGCCGATCTTTTTGCTCTCCGACAGCAGCGCCTGATACACCGCTTCCGGCACCATGACGCCGGCAATCGGCAGGTAGGCCGACGACAACGCCTTGGCCACGGTGATCGCCTGCGGCCGAAAATTCAGCTTCTCGCAGCCGAACCTGGTGCCAAGCCGGCCGAAGCCGCAGATCACCTCGTCGGAGATCATGAACACGTCGTGCCTGGCGCAGACCGCGCCGACCTTCTCGAAATAAGTCTGCGGCGGCACGATCACGCCGCCCGCGCCCATCACCGGCTCGGCGATGAAGGCCGCGACGGTGTCGGCGCCTTCCCTGACGATCAGCGCGTCGAGCTCTTCGGCAAGCCGCGTCGCAAACTGCTCCTCGCTCTCGCCGGCCTGCGCGCCGCGATAATGATGCGGGCAGGCGGCGTGCAGGAATCCGGGCAGCGGCACATCGAAGTCGCGATGATTGGTGGCAATGCCGGTCAGCGATGCCGCCACGATGGTGACGCCGTGATAGGCCTTGACCCGGCTGATGATTTTCTTCTTGTGCGGCCGGCCGAGCGCATTGTTGAGATACCAGACCAGCTTGACCTGGGTGTCGTTCGCCTCCGAGCCGGAGCTGCAGAAGAACACCTTCGAGATCGGCACCGGCGCCATCTCTTTCAGCTTCTCGGCCAACTCGATGCCCGGGTCGTGGCTCTTGCCGCTGAACAGGTGCGCGAACGACAGCTTGCGCATCTGCGCGGCGGCCGCCTCCACCAGCTCCTCATTGCCGTAGCCGAGCGCCGTGCACCACAGCCCGGCCATGCCTTCGATGTAGGGCTTGCCGTCGCTGTCGTAGACATGGACTCCCTCGCCGCGCTCGATGACGAGCGGGCCGCTGTCGCGAAAGCGCGCCAGATTGGTGTAGGGATGCACCAGGGTCTCGACGTCGCGAGTGGCGAGATTGCTGAGCGGGGCCATGCGGTACCTCGGCGTTTGGTCGGGTTCTACATAGTCATTGTCACCCGCCGTGGCGAGCGTCGCGTGCGCCGTTCAAGTCAGGCGACGAGCGCGTTGGAAAAGCCGGCGGCCAGTTTGACCGGCTCGACCCGGCGGCCGGTTTCGGTCTTCTTGTAGAGGCGGCCGAGATGCGTTTTGACCGCAATCTCGGCAATGCCGAGCGCCTCGGCAATTTCGAAAACGCCGCCGACCTCGACGACGGCAAGCAGGACGCGCAACTCCATTGGCGTGAGCCGGCTTGGCTGTGACGCACGGCACTGACGGCGGCTGCGCATTGCGGCAGCACTACCAGAACGGCTCCGGCTGAGAACTTCTGCATAGGGAGGTCAACATGCGCTTGCTCTCTAATGCTATCGTCATTACGCCTGATACTACCCGCATTCTGAAAATTCTCGCCTTCGACGCAGCGCTCGTCGCTGCCGCCTGCGGCATGCCGCACGGTGCGGCGGCCCAGGACGTGCCGGCCTTCGCGCCCGGCATGATCAATCACATGCAGAAGATGCGGCAATTCCCCGATGCGGATCACGGCGCGCAGCCGACCCCGCCGGCGATTCCGCGCTTCAGCTTCGATCCCGATCCGAGTGGCGCGGTCTCGACCTTCCAGCCGGGCGGCGCGACGTTCACGTTCAACAATGCCTTCTTCCAGAATCTGGGAACCAACGACAGAACCTGCTTCACCTGCCACCAGCCGCAAAGCGGCTGGACCGTGAGCGCCGCCGGCGTCGCGCAACGCTTTGCCGCCAGCGGCGGCACCGATCCGATCTTCCGCCTGGTCGACGGCGCCACCTGCCCGACCGACGACGTCTCGACGCCGGCCGCCAAGGCAAAGGCCTACAAGCTCCTCATCGAGCGCGGCCTGATCCGGATCGGCCTGCCGGTCCCGGCCGGCGCGCAGTTCGTCGTCACCGCCGTGGACGATCCCTACGACTGCAACACCAATCCGGTGACCGGGCTCACTCTTACGCCAAACGGCCCGACCACCGGCATCATCTCCACCTATCGACGACCGTTGCCGTCGACCAATCTTGGCTTCCTCAGCGCCATCATGTGGGACGGCCGCGAGCCGAGCCTGACCAGCCAAGCCACCGACGCCACCCTCGGCCACGCCCAAGCCGCCACGCCACCCACGGCGGCCCAGCTCGCCGAGATCGTCGCGTTCGAAAGCGGCATCTTCACCGCCCAGTCGTTCGACAATCAGGCCGGCTACCTGTCGGCCGACGGCGCCACCGGCGGTCCGGTTGCGCTGTCATTGCAGTTGCCGGGCTTCTACATCGGCATTAACGATCCGCTTGGCCAAAATCCCACCAAAGCGCCATTCACCTCGCAGATTTTCGATCTCTATCGGCCGTGGCTCGCGCCGGGTCGCGGCGACACCATCGAACAACGCCAATCGATCGCCCGCGGCGAGGCGGTGTTCAACAACACCGTGATCAACATCACCGGCGTGTCAGGCCTCAACGACGCTCTTAACGAGCCGAGCATTTCCGGATTCTGCGGCACCTGCCACGATACACCCAATGTCGGTAATCACTCGGTGAAGGCGCCGCTCGATATCGGCATTCCCGATGCCGGTCCGAATGCGCCGCCGGTGCTCGATATCTCCGGACTGCCGGTATTCACGCTGACTTGCACATCGGGTCCGCTGGCCGGCAAGGTCTACTACGTCACCGACCCCGGCAAGGCCACGATCAGCGGCCAGTGCCAGGACATCGGCCGCCTCAAAGGACCGATCCTGCGCGGTCTCGCTTCGCGCGCGCCGTACTTCCACAACGGCTCGGCCGCGACCTTGATGGACGTGGTGAATTTCTACGATCAACGCTTCACGATCGGCTTCACCGATCGCGAGAAGGCCGATCTGGTCAATTTCCTGAACTCTTTGTAGCTGCCGGCAGACGGCGAGGGCGGCAAGCGCGGCGCAAGTGCTCCAGGCACCTTGCGCCACGCCGCTCGCTTGGCGGACCGCGGCAGGACGCCGGAAGTCGGCGCGCGAAACGCTCAACCGGAACAAAGCTTCAATTTTGCGGCGCAATGTTGGACGGAGATTCAGCACGATCCGAAAGCCGATTTCCATGCTCATCATCCCTGCGCGACAATGCCCCGTCACCGATCGAGACACGGTGACGTCGCGTATTGACGGAGCTGGCAATGAGCAAATATCTGATCGCGCTTGTGGCGGCAGCGTCCAGCGCCGGTGTTGCATCGCAGGTCGCAGCGCAGAATGGCGATGCGAGGGATGCGGCCATGGCGCTGTGCATCACGCAAGCGCATACGCAGTATCCCGACGACGGCATCACCAGCCAGGGTTACCGCACGGCAGTCTACAAGGCCTGCATGGCCGCCGGCGGGTTCAAGCCGTAAGCGGACGCGGCTCCTCGGCAATCGCCGCAACGCGCATTCGGGCACGCCGGCCGGACGCGCGCCGCTCATTCCTCGTCAATCTGCTACAATCCCGCACGCAACGCGGGGACAGAGCGAGGGTGCGATGCCGATCGAATCCAAATACCTGTTTGTCGCCAGCATGGACGTCGACCCCGACAAGGAGGCGCTGTTCAACGAAATCTACGACACCGAGCACGTGCCCAACCTGCTCAAGGTCCCGGGCGTGCATTCCGCCGTCCGCGTGGTCGGCGAGCCGTTCGTGCTCAATATCGGCAACGAAGAGAAGCCGATCGCCCAGGCCGTACCGCGCTATAGCGCGATCTACGAGATCGACGGCCCGCACGTGCTGGTCAGCCCGGAATGGGCCGAAGCGTCCGAAGCGGGGCGCTGGCCCACCGCGGTGCGGCCCTTCACCCGCAATCGGCGCCAGGCGCTGTATAAGGTGCGTTAGCTGCTTCACCCGTTCGATCGCTGATTTCACATCAGGCCCGCCATGGATCTTGGATTGAAAGACTGCCGTGCCTTTGTCGCCGGCGCCAGCAAAGGCCTCGGCAGAGCGTGCGCAAGATCGCTCGCCGACGAAGGCGCGCGTGTGTTCGTCTGCGCGCGCGACGCCGATGCGACCGAGCGGGCCGCAGCCGAGATCGGCGCCGCCGGCCATTCCGCCGCCGACGTGTCGCGCCCCGCCGACGTCAAGCGCGTCGTCGCCGAGGCGGTCGCAAAGCTCGGCGGCCTCGACATCCTCGTCACCAATGCGGGCGGACCGCCGACCGGCCCGTTCGAGAATGCCGGCGACGGCGACTGGGACGTCGCCTATCAGCTCACCCTGATGAGCGCGGTGCGGATGATCCGCGCGGCCTTGCCGGCGCTGAAAGCGTCCGGCCGCGGCCGCATCGTCAATCTCACCGGCTATGGCGTCAAAGAGCCGATGACCGACCTCGTCGTCTCCGACGCGGTGCGCGCCGGCGTCACGGTGATGGCGAAAACCATCGCATCGGACCTGGCGCCGTTCGGCATCACCGTCAACAATATCGCGCCGGGCCCGATCATGACCGACCGGCTGATCGCGATCCACGCGGCGCGGGCCAAATCTCTCGGCATCAGCGTCGACGAGCAGTTCAAGCGCTTTGCGGAAACCATCCCAGTGCGGCGCCTGGGCCGGCCCCAGGAGATCGGCGACCTCTGCGCTTATCTTTGCTCGCCGCAGGCCGGCTACCTCACCGGGCAGGCCATCGTGGTCGACGGCGGCGTCAATCGCTCGATCTGACTCGCGTCAGTCGACGGCGCGGGCGATGGCGCGCGCCGGTGCGCCGTCGGAGCCGGCGATATTGAGGCCGAGGAACATGATCTCGGCGCGGCGCATCGAGATGGGTGCCGTGGTGCACCACCATGTGCACCGCGGTGACGTTGGCGGCATGGTCGGGAATTTCCCAGATGCGGTGGATCTGCGGCCGCGGAAACGACGGGATGCGCGACAGCTCCTCGGTCAGGCGGTGCGAGAGATCGACCCAGCCGCCGGCGGCGCCGGAAATTTTCGGCGCCGGCACGTCGAGTCAGCCTTTCCAGCCGGGGACCTTGTCGGTGGCGCTTTCGCACATGGCATTCCTCACTGCGGTTGCGGCGCGACGTGATCGAGCGCGTCGAGCAGGTAAGGCCGAAAGCCCGGATAATTCTCGATCATCGGGAAATGGCCCATGCCCTTCATCAGGGTATAGCGCGAGCCCGGGATCGCCTGCGCAACCGCTTCCGTCATTGCCGGCGTGCACGAGTAATCGTATTCGCCGGTCAACAGCGCGACCTTGCAGCGCGCGGTGTCGATCCGCTCGATGTCGTCGCGCGCGTCCCAATCGACGCTGTAGAAATAGACGTCGCCCTGATACACGCCCGGGCCGGACTGGGCGTAGTACCACCAGTTCTCGCGGCGGTTCACCTCCGGGCTGTGCGGCGAGTTGAGGCCGTAGGTATAGCTCGCGCACAATTCGCCGCCGTGGATCGCCGGGTGATGCAGG
>JASHQO010000054.1 GCA_030039105.1 Xanthobacteraceae bacterium | reverse complement strand
AACACCTGGCCGAACTGGCGCAATTTCTCCGACCGCATCATCCAGCCCGGCGACATCGTGTTCATGGATTTGGCGGCGCTGACCTGGAACGGCTACAAGTCCTGCTACTACCGCACCTATTGCGTCGGCAAGGAGCCGACCAAGGAGCAGAAGGACACCTACGACACCGCGCTGAAATGGCTGTATGATTCGATCGGCGCGGTGAAGGTCGGCGCCACGACGCGCGACATCGCGCTGCAATGGCCGTCGGCGATGGAGACCTGGGGCTACGAGGACGAGGACCAGGCCGCCGCCAACCTGTGGGGCCACGGGCTGGGCTTGGCGCAATACGATCCGCCGGTGATCTCGCGCATCTGGTCGCTCGACCACCCGGTCGAGATCAAGGAAGGCATGACCTTCGCGCTCGAGACCCAGCACGGCAAGCGCTTCCATTACGGCGTGCGCATCGAAGAGATGCTGATCGTGCACAAGAACGACATCGAGATCGTGTCCAATTTCCCGGTCAAGCAGATCACCGTGGTCGATCCGCTGCCGGGTTATGGGGATCATGTGAGGTGACGTCGAGCCAATGCTCGACGTCATCACCGGGCCGCCGCGAAGCGGCGTGACCCGGTGATCCACGACTTCGGGCGGGGACATGAAGACGTGGATGGCCGGAACAAGTCCGGCCATGACGATGAGAAAGCTGCAGAGCGAGTGCAATGGGTAGTTTCATCGTCCCGCTCAGCGACCGCATCGCGACCGATCCGGATCGCGTCGGGCCGAAGGCCGCGAACCTGGCGAAGCTTGCGCAGGCGGGGCTGCCGACGCCGGGCGGCTTTTGCATTGCGGCCGATGCGTATTGGCGGCAAGTTCAACATCTCGAGCTGACCGACGCGTTGCGCGCTTATCCGGAGGCCGATCAGCCGACGCAACGGCGGCTCGCGGTCGAGATCAGGCTGAAGCTTTATCAGAGCGATCTCGCACCCGATCTGCTCGCCGACATTCTTCCCGCGTGGTGGAGCGAGCCGAAGCCGGCGGCGATGCGCTCCTCGGCGCTGGTCGAGGATCGCGCCGACAGCAATTTTGCCGGCCAGTTCGAAAGTTTTCTCGGCCTCGACGACGACGCCGAGTTTCTCACCGCGCTGCGCGCCTGCTGGGCTGCGCTGTGGACCACCAACGCGCGCCGCACTATGGCGCAGCACGATCTCGACCCGACCGACACCGCGATGGCGGTGCTGGTGCAGCCGCTCGTTGCGGCGCGCGCCTCGGGCGGCGGCTTGAGCGCGACCGCCGACGGCCACATGCTCATCAGCGCCACCTGGGGCCTCGGCTCGGCCATTGCCCAGGGCGAAGTCGTGCCGGACCGCATCGTGCTCAACCGCCACGGCTTCGTCCGCTCGAACGAAGCCGGCCGCAAGCATCATCGCGAATCGTGCGTGCACGGCATGGGCACGGCGCCGCAAGCGGTGCCCGACGATCTCGTCCGCGCGCCCTGTCTCGAAGCCGGCCAGGCGACGACGCTCGGCCGGCTGATGCGCAAGGCGGAAGACGTCTTGGGCATGCCGGTCGAGATCGAATGGGCGCTCGACGAGCAAAGCTTCAAGCTGTTGCAGGCGCGGCCGCTGCGCGTGCAGGAGCCGCACGTGCCCGACGAAATCTGGCTCAAGCATCCGGGACTGAACGGCCATCCCGCCGGCATCGGCTGGGGCTCCGGCCGCGCCGTGGTGGTGAACTGCGAATGCGAGTTGGCCCGCGTCGCGCCGGGCGACATTCTGGTCACGCGCGTCGCCGGCCCGGCGCTCAGCCACATCCTGCCGCGGGTTGCCGGCGTCGTCGCCGAGCTCGGCGGCTCGACCTCGCACCTTGCCTCGCTGGCGCGCGAGCGCGGCATCCCGATGGTGCTCGGCGTGCTCGACGCGACGCGGCGCATTCCCGACGGCGCCCAGGTCGCGGTCGATGGCGTCGCCGGCGTGGTGCGGTGGCTCGCCTGATGAGCGCCAGCAAGAAGCGGCCGCACGTGTTGGTGACGCAGCCGGTGTCGGAGCAGGCGCTCAAGCGGCTACGCACGGCGGCGCGGGTGACGGTGTTCGCCGACTCGAGCCGCGTCATCCCGAAGCGCACCTTGATCGCGCAAGTGCGCAAGGCCGACATTCTGTTCTGCCTGCTCCACGACACCATCGACCGTGACGTGATAACGGCCAATCCGGACCTGCGCCTGATCGCGGCGCAGTCGATCACGCCGTCCAACGTCGACGTTGCGGCGGCGACGGCGCGGCGCATTCCGGTCACGGTGACGGCGCCGCTGACCACGGAAGCGACCGCCGACCTGACCTTCGGCCTGATGCTGGCGGTGGCGCGGCGCATGGTCGAGGGCGACCGCCTGGCGCGCGCCGGAAAGTTTCCCGGCGGCCAGTCGGTGCATCTCATGGGCGCCGCGGTGTTCGGCAAGACCATCGGGCTGATCGGCGGCGGCGGCCTGATCGGCAAGGCGGTGGCGCGGCGCGCCCATGGTTTCTCCATGCGCGTGCTGTATTGGACGCCGCGGCGCAAGCCCGAGCACGAGGAGCGCGAGGCCGGCCTCACTTACCTGCCGCTCGACGAATTGCTGCGGCAATCCGATTTCGTCTCGATCCATTCGCCGCTCAACGACGACACGCGGCATCAGATCGGCGCGCGCGAATTGCGGCTGATGCAAAAGTCCGCCTATATCATCAACACCGCGCGCGGCGCGATCATCGACGAGGCGGCGTTGCTGCGCGCGCTTGCAAAAAACCAGATCGCCGGCGCCGGCCTCGACGTGTTCGAGCACGAGCCGAACATCGACAAGGTGCTGCGGACAATGTCCAACGTCGTGCTCACCCCCCATCTCGGCAGTGCCGTGCCCGAGGTGCGCGAGGCGATGGCGAATATCGTGGTCGACAACATCTTGGCGTTCATCGGCGGCCACAAGCTGCCGAACTGCGTCAACCCGCAGGTGTTTGCGTTGTGACGCTTTAACCTTGTAAGTCACGAATCACCGCTGGGGTTAGACTGAGCACAGCGGTGGCGGGCGATAGACCGACGCGACCTAGGGACACCAAGCCCGTGGGAGAGCGCGGGTATTCGCCCGCCGTTCCATCGAACCCGAACAGTCGCTTGGGCCGCACAGCGAGCCCGTTTGCGCAAGGAAGGGATCAGATGGACGCCATTGCAGT
>JASHQO010000053.1 GCA_030039105.1 Xanthobacteraceae bacterium | reverse complement strand
ACCGGCGCGGCGTTGGCTTGCGCGACCGTCTTGATCGACAGCCCGATGATGGCATCGCGACCGAGAATTTTTCGCGCATCCTCGACCGCCATATCGTCCTGCCCGACATGAACGCCGTCGGCGCCGCCGGCGAGCGCAACGTCGACACGGTCGTTGACGACCAACGGCACGGCCAGCGGCGTCAGCGCCTTTTTGATCGCGCGCGCGGTCGCGACCATGGCGCGGGTGTCGGAGAGCTTGTCGCGCAGTTGAACGAGCGTCGCGCCGCCCTGGGCGCAGCGCCGCGCCAGGTCGGCGAGATCGTGGCCGCCGGAGCGCTCCGGATCGACGATGGCGTTGAGGCGAAGATCGACCGACACTACAAAACTCCTTGCATCATGACACCCTGGTACGCGCCCGCAAACGCGCGCGATCGAGTTCGTGGAGCGCGTCGATGATCGAGCCGGCGAAGCGGCCCGGCGCGCGCGCGTCCGCGGCGGCAATTTCGCCGGCGACGCCGAGGCCGACCAACGCGGCGACGGCCGCGAGATAACGGTCGCGTTCCACCGCCAGCGCCGCGGCGATCAGCGCCGAGCCGGCGCAGCCCATGCCGGTGACGAGCCCCATCAGCGCATCGCCGTTGGCGATGTTCGCCGAACGCGCCCCGTCGCTCACCACGTCGGTAGCGCCGGTCAGCGCCACGACGGTGTCGTGCTGGCTGGCGAAGCGCGCGGCCGCATCGCCCGTAGCGTCGCCGCCGCCGAGCGCGGCAAATTCGTGAAGGTTGAGCCGCACCACCGCCGGGGCGCGGCCGACAAGGTTGTGCGCGAACCGTGCCCGCGCCGGCGAGCGCTCGATGAAGACCGGATCGAGCACCCACGGCTTGCCGCCCTGCGCCGCGGCGTCGAGCGCCGGAGCGATCGCGGCGCGCCGTTCGGCGTCGAAGGTGCCGAGATTGACCAGAAGCGCGTCGGCGCCGCCGACGAAGGCCGCGATCTCCTCGGGCGAGATCGTCATCGACGGGACGGCGCCGGCGGCGAGCAGAATGTTGGCCGTATAGGCCTGCGCCACCGTATTGGTGATGCAATGCACCCGCGGTGCGCGACGCTTGACGCGCTCGAGCACGTCGGCGGCAATGTCGGCAAACTCGACCGGGGCATGCATGTGTCGGCTCTTCCTGCAAGCGCAAGATACACCGTCCGCAGGCGCTCTTGCAGGCTCGTCATATATGCTTATTCTGCCGCTGCGGAGACGCCCATGATCCCCTTTTTCGTGCAGATCAAGTGCCAACTCGGCAAGTCCTACCAGGTTGCCAACAAGCTCGCCGACGCCGAGATTGCCTCGGAAATCTACTCCACCGCCGGCGATTTCGATCTGCTGGTTAAATTCTACGTCGACCCCGCGACCGACATCGGCCACTTCATCGCCGAGAAGGTGCAGACCATCCCCGGCGTCGCCGACACCCGCACCATCATCACCTTCAAGGCGTTCGGCGCCTCCGTCTAGCGGGCGCGCTGGACGTCTTCCGCGTCGCGCCGGCGCCCGAGCGCAAGCTGGCGCTCGCGCCAGATCACGAACAGGCCGGCGGCGGCGATGATCGCCGAGCCGATGACGATCATCGCCGTCGGAGTCTCGCCGAACATGGCGTAGCCGAGCAGCAGCGCCCAGATCATCGAGGTGTAGTCGAACGGCGCGACCACGGAGGCCGCGGCGTAGCGATAGCTCTCGGTCAGCAGCACGTGGCCCATGCCGCCGAGGAATCCGATGCAGGCCAGCACCGCAAACTCGACGCCGGTTGGCTGGATCCAGCCGAACGGCCAGGTGACGAGGCCGGCAAGCGCGCAGATCAGCGAGAAATAGAACACGATCGACGACGTGGTCTCGCTCTGCGTCAGCTTGCGGGTCTGGATCATGGTGCCGGCATTGGTGATCGAGCCGAGGATCGCATAGATCACGCCGGCAACGCTGGCGGCGCTCGCCGTGGCGATGGCCAGCTCGTCGCCGGACAGATGCGGCGCCAGCACCACCAGCACGCCGACAAAACCGACGGTCACCGCCGACCAGCGATAGATGCGCACGCGCTCTTTCAGAAACAGCGCGGCGAACGCGACGCTAATCAGCGGCGAGGTGAACGAGATGGCATTGGCTTCGATCAGCGGCAGCCGCGCCAGCGCGCCGAAATTGCAGAACATGCCGACGATGGACAGCGCGCCGCGGCCGGCCTGGCCGAGCGGCCGCTCGGTGCGCACGGTAGCGGCAAGCTCGCCGCGCCAGGCATAGAGCAGCAGGATCGGCACGATGGCGAAGGCCGAGCGGTAGAACACCACCTCCCCGATCGGATAGCGCACGCCGAGATAACGGATCAGCGCCGACATCACGGCGAAGAACACCGCCGAGACGAGCTTGAGCACGATGCCTCTGCTGGTGTTCATGGGGACGTTTGCGGAGAAGCGAGAGTGAGGAGAGGCGAGAGCGAGGAGAAGCGAGAGAGTGGATCGATTAGTAGCAGCGTGCTTGGGGACCGTCATCCCGAGGCGTCCGGCCATAAGCGCGTTTACGCGCGTCTTCGACGCGCCATGGGCGGGCCGCGACGGATGCGGCCGAGGCGCCCGGGCCGGCGCCCTTCGAGGCGAGCTTCCCTCGCACCTCAGGGTGACGGAATTGAGTCGGCGCCGCTTATCGCTTCTTCGGCGGCGGTGCCGGTCCCTGCCGCGGCGGCAAGGTGAAGATGTAATTGGCGATCGCCGCGCGATCCTCGGCGCCGAGCAGCGAGGTGTTCTGAATCACTTCGGCCATCGCGCCGCCGGCGTAATCGCCGGCCGGATTCATGCCGTCGTCAAGAAAGCTCGCGATGTCCTTTTCCCTCCAGGCGATGTGATCGTCGCCCCAGTTGCCGAGGCCGGTCGGCGTGATGTTGGGCACCCAGCCCTTGCCGTCCGGCGCCGGACCGCCGGCGAAGCGCTCACTCTCGACGATGCCGCCGAGAAAATTGCGCGGCGAGTGGCATTCGGCGCAATGACCCGGGCCGCCGACCAGATAGGCGCCCCGGTTCCATTGCGCCGATTTCGCCGGGTCGGGAACGAACCGCCCGCCGGTCAGGTACAACAGTTTCCAGCCGCCGAGCAGGCGGCGAATGTTGAAGGGAAATTCGAGATCGTGCCCGGCCGGCTTGCCGGCGACCGGCGGCAGCGTCTTGATATAGGCGAACAGGTCGCGCACGTCGGCAAGCGCCATGTGCCGGTAGGAGCCGTAAGGGAACGCCGGATAGAGGTGAGTGCCGTTCGGCGCCGTGCCGTCCCACAGCGCGGTGACGAAATCCGCTTCGCTCCAATTGCCGATGCCGTCGACCAGATCGGGCGAGATGTTCGGCACCGTGAAGGTGCCGAACGGGCACGGCAGGACGAGGCCGCCGCCGAGCCGGGTGCGATCCACCTTTGCCGGATCCTTGTCGGGCACGGCGTGGCAGGAGCTGCAGCCGCCGACGTTGAACATCGTCTTGCCGTTGGCGAGGTTCGGCGTGTAGGGCGGCAGCGCCGCGGCAGAAACGGTAGCCGGGATGGTCACGATCCAGAACGCGGCGAAGCCGGCCACCGCGCCGAGCACGGCCGCGATCGCGAGATTGCGCGGCGTCAGATGCTTTCTCATATCCCCGGCCCGGCAACGGCATCAAAAAGCAAAAAGCGGACGTCAGGGCCGACGCCCGCCCTCGTCGTCGTTGACCGGACGATCAGCCCTTCTTGACGCGGTAGGTCTCGTGGCAGCCGCCGCAGTTGTTCTTGCCGAACGGACCGAGCGCCGCCTTGAGGCTGTCGACGTCCTTGACGGTGGCGCCGGTGGATTTGGCGTCGTCGCCGAACTTGACGAAGCGCGCCTTGAAGTCGGCCATGTTCTGCCAGACTTTCGGGCTGGCGTTGAACTGGTCGCCGGGATCGCCGTCCTTGGTGTTGTCGGGATACAGGCTCGGCATCTTCGCCGCCGCGTCCTGGAACGTCGCGAACGCCTTGTTCACCGCCGCCTGATCGTATGGCTTGTCGCCCTTGGACATATCGGCGAGCACCTTGGCCGCGTCGCCATTGGCCTTCATCAGCGCCTTGCGCGCTTTGATCGGGTCTTCCTGGGCCAATGCGACGCTCAGGCCGAGCACAATCGCGGCAATGGCAAAAACAGCACGGATCATATGGAGCGCTCCCTATCGTTTGACGTTCTGGCCGACAAACTATCCGCCACCAACACCGGCATTATGACATTATTCCGGGCTCTGTTTTAAGCCGGGTCCCGGGCCGCTCGCGCGACGCTCACTCCGCCGGCTGGACGCGCTTGCCCCGTCGCGAGCCGCGCCATAGTCGCAGCTCCGCGATCCAGCGGGCGATCACGTAGAACACCGGCGTAAAGACCAGGCCGAAGGCGGTGACGCCGATCATGCCGGCGAACACCGCGGTGCCGAGCGTCTGGCGCAATTCGGCGCCGGCGCCGATCGCCCAGACCAGCGGCGTGACGCCGAGAATGAACGCGAACGACGTCATCAGGATCGGCCGCAACCGCAGCCGCGTCGCCTCGACCGCGGCGTCCCAGCGGTTGCGGCCCCGATCCTCGAGCTGACGGGCAAATTCGACGATCAGGATCGCGTTCTTCGCCGCCAGGCCGATCAGCACGACAAAGCCGACCTGGGTCAGGATGTTGTTGTCCTGGCCGCGGATGAGCACGCCGGTGATGGCGGCGACGAGGCACATCGGCACGATCATGATCACCGCGAGCGGCAAGGTCAGGCTCTCGTATTGCGCGGCGAGCACCAGAAACACGAACACCACCGCCAGCACGAAGGCGAACATCGCGGTGTTGCCGGCCCTGATCTGCTGGAAGGCGAGCGTGGTCCATTCCGTGGCGAATCCGTCCGGCAGAGCCTCGGCCGCGAGCTTGTCCATGATCGCGATCGCCTGGCCCTGCGAGTAGCCGCGGGCGGCGAAGCCGTCGATCTCGGCCGACGGATAAAGATTGTAGCGCGGCACCCGGTACGGGCCGGATATGTCGCTGACCGTGGTGAAGGAGCCGAGCGGCACGGTGTCGCCGTTCGCGTTGCGCACGCGGATTTTCAGCACGTCGCCGGTGCGCTGGCGGTCCTGGTCGCGCGCCTGCGCGGTGACGCGAAAGCTGCGGCCGAACAGGTTGAAGTCATTGACGTAGGACGAGCCGATGAAGATCTGCAGCGCGTTGAACACGTCCTGGACGTCGATGCCGAGGAGTTGCGCCTTGGTACGGTCGATGTCGAGGTAGACCTGCGGCGTCGAGGTCTCGAACGAGGTGAACACCTGCGACAGGCCGACGGTCTTGTTGGCGCGCGCCGCCAGGGCGGCGGCGGCCTGGCGTAGCGCCGCGGCGCCGCGGCCGGCGCGATCCTCGACAACCATGCGGAAGCCGCCGGCGGTGCCGATGCCCAACACCGGCGGCGGCAGCACCGCGACGATGAAAGCGTCCTGGATGGCGGCGAGCCTTTTGTTCAGCTCGGCCTGGATCGCCGGCGCCGACTGCCGCGGCGCGCGGCCGCGCCTGCTGTAATCGTCGAGCACCAGGAACAGCGCGCCGGCGTTCGGCGCGTTGGTATAGGTCGCACCGGAGAAGCCGACGACGTTGACGGCGTGCTTCACGCCCGGCACGCCGAAGGCGATGTCGAGGGCGCGTTGCTGCACCGCGTCGGTACGCGACAGCGAAGCGCCGGGCGGCAGTTGCACGATGACGATGACGTAGCCGCGGTCGACCGCGGGAATGAACCCGGTCGGCGCGCTGCGAAACGCGGTCAAGCCGATGCCGAGCACCGCCAGATAGATTGCGACCATGATGACGGCGCGGCGCACGGTGCGCGCCGCGAGCCAGGAAACCGCGTTGCCGACGGCGCCGAAACCGCGGTTGAAATAATCGAAGCAGCCGTGGAGCGGCCGCTGCCACCAGGTGTCGCGATGGCTCCGGTCGTGCCGCTTGAGCAACAGCGCGCACATCGCCGGCGACAGCGTCAGCGACACGATCAGCGAAATCACCGTGGCACCGGCGATGGTGAGCGCGAATTGCCGGTAGAACTGTCCGGAAATGCCGGTGATGAACACCGACGGCACGAACACGGCGCACAGCACAAGCGCGATCGCGATCAGCGCCGCGCCGACTTCGTCCATGCTTTTGCGCGCGGCGTCGCGCGGATTGAGCCCCGCGGCGATGTTGCGCTCGACGTTCTCGACCACGACGATGGCGTCGTCGACCACGATGCCGATCGCCAGAACGAGGCCGAACAAAGACAGATTGTTCAGCGTGAAGCCGAACGCCGCCATGAAGAAGAACGTGCCGATCAGCGACACCGGTATGGCGACCAGCGGAATGATCGCCGCCCGCCAGGTCTGCAGGAACACGATCACCACCAGCACCACCAGCACGATCGCCTCGCCGATGGTATCGATCACGGCGTCGACCGACTGCTGGATGAACTGGGTCGGATTATAGACGATGGCGTATTTGACGCCGGGCGGGAAACGTTTGGCCAATTGCGCCATCAAAGTCGTGACGCCCTTGGCGGTGTCGAGCGCATTCGAGCCCGGGCGCTGAAAGATCGCCAGCGCCACCGCGGGATCGTGGTCGAGGTAGGAGTTCGACGAATAATCGAGGGCGGCGAGCTCGATCTTGGCGACGTCGCGCAAGCGCACGACGGCGCCCGGCGTCTCCTTCACCACGATGGAGCCGAACTCGTCGGGATCGTCGAGCCGGCCCAGCGTCTGCACCGCGATCTGGAAGGCGCCCTGACGCGCCACCGGCGGCTGATCGAGCACGCCGGAGGCGACCTGGATGTTCTGGCCCTGCAGCGCGTTGGTCACGTCGGTCGCGGTCAGCCCGAGCGACTGCAGGCGGTCCGGATCGAGCCAGATGCGCATCGAGTAGTCGCGGCTGCCGAACGCAGTGATCGAGCCGACGCCGTCGACGCGGGTCAGCGGGTCGGTCACTTCCAGGGTCGCGTAGTTGGAGATGAACAGCGAGTCGTGCGACTTGTCCGGCGAATAAAGGTGCACGACCATCATCAGGTCGGGCGAGGCCTTGGTCACGGTGACGCCGATATTGCGCACGTCGGCGGGCAGCCGCGGCTGCGCGATGGCGACGCGGTTCTGCACCTGCACCTGGGCGATGTCGAGATTGGTGCCGAGGTCGAAGCTGACCTGGATGGTGAAGCGGCCGTCGGCGGTCGAGTTCGAGTACATGTACAGCATGTTCTCGACGCCGTTGATCTGCTCCTCGATCGGCGTCACCACGGTGGCGGCCACCACCTCGGCGCTGGCGCCGGGATATTGGCCGGACACGTTGATGATCGGCGGCGCGATCTCCGGATATTGCGCGACCGGCAACCGCGCGAACGACACGCCGCCGAGAATGACGAACACGACGGAGACGACGGCGGCGAAGATCGGCCGGTCGATGAAGAAATGCGAGATGCGCATTGCCGCCCCTAAGCGTCATTGCGAGCCAAGCGACGAAGCAATCCAGCGCTGAGAAGCGGCCCTGGATTGGCTTCGTCGCTTGGCTCCTCGCAATGACGCGAACATCAGCCGGCTTTCGCTTCGCTCGGTCCCTTGGGCGGCGGCGAAGCCTCGCCCTGCGGCGTCACCTCTTGATCGGCGCGCGCCCGCATCAGGCCGTTGACGATGACGCGATCGTCGGCGTTGAGCCCATCCTTGATCACGCGCAGGCCGTCGTCGAGCTGGCCGACCGTGATGTAGCGCTGCCGCGCCACGTTATGGTCGTCGACCACGAGGACGAACTTGCGCGCCTGCTCGGTGCCGATGGCGGCGTCGGGAATGAGCAGCGCGGTATAGGGCGGCGAGCCGGGCACGCGGATGCGGCCGAACATGCCGGGCGTGAGAATGCCGTCGGGATTGGCGAACACGGCGCGGCCGCGGATGGTGCCAGAGGAGCGATCGATGACGTTATCGACGAAGTCGATCTTGCCGTTGTGCACGAAATCGGTTTCGTCGATCAGCTTCAGCGATACCGGCACGCCGCCGTCGACGCCGCCCTGCTTGTTGCCCATGGCGAAGCGCTGGTAGCGCAGATACGACGCCTCGTCGAACGAGAACTCGAAGCGGATCGGATCGACCGACACGATGGTCGCGAGCAGCGTCGTCGCGCCGCCGGCACCGCCGGTGATCAGGTTGCCGACGGCGACGCGGCGGTCGCCGATGCGGCCGTCGATCGGCGAGCGCAGCTCGCTGTATTCGTTGAGATCGAGCTCGGCCGAATTCACCATCGCCTCCTGCGCCTTGACGGCGGCCGCGGCGACGCTTTTCGCTTGCGTGCGCTGGTCGTAAGCCTGCTCGGTGATGGTCTTGTTGCCGAGAAGCTGCTGGCCGCGCTGCAGGTCGCCTTCGGTGAAGGCGAGGTTGGCGCGCGCCTGGGCCAGATTGGCCTTCATCTGCTCGAGCGCGATTTCGAACGGCCGGCGGTCGATGCTGAACAGCAGATCGCCCTTCGTCACCATCTGGCCGTCGGTGAAATGGATCGCCGACAGATAGCCGGACAGCCGCGAGCGGATCTCGACCGACTCGACCGCGACGAAGCGGCCGACATATTCGTCCTGGTCGACCACCGTGCGCTGCACCGGCTTGGCGACCGTCACCGCCGGCGCCGCGTCGGCGCCCTTCTGCTGTTGGCCTTGGCCGCAGCCGGCAAGGGCTGCGGCCGCGACCAGGGCAGCAAGGCGGGCAGCGCGGCGAACGGCGTCCATGAGTCTCCCCTCAGGCGCGACCGGGGCACCATATGCGACCGCCGCTGTCAACCGGCCGGCCCGCGGCCCTTTGCGCCGCCGCGTCGCGTCCCCATATATCCGAGCGACCGGCGGGATCGCCGGCCCCAGCGGGACGCTGGGCTAACCACCTGACAACCCATGAAAATCATACCCTTGCACGATGCCGCCTGGGGCGGCAGCGACAGTATCGCCAACCCTGCACCCGAAGTCCCGGCCGAGGACCGGGCGCTGCTCGACGCCTATTCGCGGGCGGTCATCGACGTGGTCGACCGGGTCGGCCCGGCCGTGGTCGGACTCACGGTCCATCACAGCGAGGCCAACGGCCGGCCGCGCGGCGGCACCGGCTCGGGCGTCGTGGTGGCGCCCGACGGCCTCATTCTGACCAACAGCCACGTCGCCGGCGCCGGCAGCGCCGCAAGCGCCGCCACCCGCATCGAGGTGACGACGCCGGACGGCCAGCGCCTCAGCGCGCGGCTGGTCGGCGACGATCCCGACACCGATCTGGCGCTGATCCGCATCGTCGAGCCGGTGACCTTGCCGGCGGCGTCGCTCGGCGATTCCAAGACGTTGAAGCGCGGCCAGTTGGTGATTGCGATCGGCAATCCGCTCGGTTTCGAATCGACGGTGACCACCGGCGTCGTCTCGGCGCTCGGCCGCTCCTTGCGCTCGCGCACCGGCCGGCTGATCGACGACGTGATCCAGACCGACGCCGCGTTGAACCCCGGCAATTCCGGCGGGCCGCTGGTGTCGTCGCTCGGCGAAGTCGTCGGCATCAACACCGCGGTGATCATGGGCGCGCAGGGCATCTGCTTCGCGGTCGCCGCCAATACCGCGAGCTTCGTGCTCGGCGAGCTGGTGCGCCACGGCCGGGTGCGCCGCGCCTTCATCGGCGTCGCCGCCCAACACACCCCGATCCCGCGCCGGCTCCGCCACGCCGCCGGCATCACGCAAGACCGCGCCGTGATGATCGCGACCGTCGAGCCCGGCTCCGCGGCTGCGCGCGCCGGCCTGAAGGTCGGCGACATCCTGCTCGGCCTCGACGGCGCGACGATCGCCGGCGCCGACGATCTGGTTCGCCTGCTCACCGGCGAGGCCATCGGCCGCGACGTGTCGCTCGACATCCTGCGCGGCACCGAGCGGCTGACGCTCAAGCTCACGCCGCAGGAGCGCAAGCGCGCGGCGTGAGGTTGAATACGTCACTCAGGCAATCCGCGCCAATCGACTTTATTTGTTTCGGCGAAGCAGTTTGCAAGCCGCTCGATATCGATTGCGGTAACGCCTGCTTTGCTCAATGAAACTTTCCACCGGGCCGCGACGAGCACGCGAAGATCCTCGAGTATTGTAGCGGCCTCATCGTTTTTTAGACCGAATGCCGCCGCCCCTGTTAGCGCGTTGGCAAGTGTTGCTTCGTGACCTCTCTCTCCAACTGCCAGCACGAGGCTGCCACTCGGTCCCGCTCGCGGTCTGGCGACAACGTCATACAACGGCGAAAGACGCCAACCGCGGCCGTCAAACAGGAATGCGTGGTTGCGAAGGTGATCGTCGTCGTTGCCAACGAGAATGTTGAATGCCATGCGGCGGAAGAGCTCCCGCAAATCTTGACGGGGGTTGGAACCAAACCGGCGTAGCACATCGGCGAGGTCGCGGTAGGAGTAACGGTGCGCGGCCACCTCATGTGCTTCGAGCATTGTCAGCGATGACGCGAATGGAATGCGTCTGAGCTGGTTTCCTGCGATTTCTCGATCGAACCGTCGGATGAGATATATGTCCCGTCCCAGGATCGTGGCGAAATCGGTTTCGGGCACGTCCAGTTTGCAGTGTTGTGCAAGTCGCATTATTGCAAGCTCGGTTTTGCATACCGGATACGTGTCCTCCTTGGCAGAGAATTTTGCGATCCAAGGTAAGCCGTTATGGGTAGTTGCCGCCTTAGGGCGCGCACCACCGAGCGAGGAACCGGCCTCAAGAATGCGTCTAAGGTCAGGCTCAAGGCGGTCAACTGATTGGACGCGCTCAGCGGCTTCGGCCAATTCGGCTAGATCAAAATGTTCGCCGATAGGTTCCGCATCTCCCCACGGCGCCATGCGTTTAGGACCGTCTGTTGGGTTAGGCCCGAATGCAAGAGCACCAACGCGGTAGTCTGCTGATGCGACCAAATAGTCGAACTCTTCAAGATTTTCAGAATCCGCGGCCTTACGCATGAGGTAGCGACCCCAGCCGTCAGGAGCAGCGTCTCGAATGCCGTTAAACAGATTGAAGCCCTCGGCTGTCTGAAACGTCCGTGCAGCGCCGCTGGGATCGGGAAGAGCGAGTGCGGCCGGGTCGACGGGCACGCTATTGGAGCGTCGAAGATAGCGGGCACCGTATTGAAAGGTCGCATAACTGTTGCGGCCGTCTTCAGTCATGTCGAGGCGGCCGGCGGGAACCGGCCCCTCATCGAGGTAGATATAGACGTATGTAGTTCTGGTGCGCGGCATCGGCCTTCCCTAGAAATCGAATTCGATTTTTGGTTTACGAGGCGAGCGCGCACGCCGGGGAAGTCTGCTTAGTTCCTCTGCTTTGCCGACTGTATCCTGATCGGGGGAGGCGAGCGCAGCGAGTCGATCAATCAGTCCGAGCGCCCATAGTGCTGTGGCTAGAACCCCAAGGCCAACGCCGGTATCGCCATGCTCCAATCGTTGAAGAGTGGCGAGGCTGACTATCATCCGTTGGGCGAGAAGCCGTTGGGAAATGCGTCGGCGCGTTCGTGCCCTGGCAATATCGCGGCCAAGTGTCTCGAGTGCTTTGATGGCTGGGATGGGTAGGGCCTTATTGGCCAGGGAAGCTTTGGCCATGCCGCAGGGCTCCTTTTGACCTTATATAGCATGTCATAAAGTCTTTAAAACCTTATTTATAAGGTCAAAAATGATTAGATATCAGAAAAGGGGGCCGATCACGCGCCGCGAAGCATCCAGCGATCAAGCGGGAACCCTTCGAATCCCGCCCGCTCGGACCGCGGGGACGATGACCTATTGCATGTGAAGCGAGGACACCGCGACGTTCGCCGTGCCGGCGGCATCGACGACGATGCGCAACGTGCCGTCGTCGCAGGTAACGCCGATCAATCGCAGGCCGTCGACGGCGAAAGCGGCAAGCCTGTTGACCTCGGCGGCGAAGCCTGTGATGCCGCGGCGATGCGCTTCTTGTCGTCCTCGGTAAGCCGCTCTAGGAAGCGGCTCCTTCCCATTGCAATGCTCCCAGCCATTCCATGCTGCAGATCGACAATCTCGTGTTCGACGCCTGGGGCCGCCGCTTGTTCGATCATGCGAGCGTGACGATTCCGTCGCGCACCCGGGTCGGCGTTGTGGGGCGCAACGGCGTCGGCAAGTCGACGCTGTTCCGGCTCA
>JASHQO010000052.1 GCA_030039105.1 Xanthobacteraceae bacterium | reverse complement strand
TTTGCACTCATCTTGGCGGCGACGAGCCGCGCGATCACGTCGTTACCGCCGCCGGCCGGATAAGGAACGATCAGCGTGACCGGCCGCGTCGGATAGTCGGCAGCCTCCGTCCGTGCAACGCCGATCGTCGCGGTGACGATCGCGGCGACCGCCGCCCATGCGCCTATTCGTTTCGCCAAATTCACAATGCCTAAAGCTTCTGGACGCCGGCCTGATCGATGATCTGCTTGAACATATCGATCTCCTTCATAACCCGCGTCCAGGCCGCAGTGGCGCCCTTGGCCCGCACCTGGAAGCCGGCTTTGACCAGCTTGTCGCTGGTTTCCGGCGAGACCAGCACCTTCAGCGTTTCCGTCTCGAGCCATTTGACGTTGTCGGGCGATGTCTTCGCCGGCGCCAGCAGAACACAATCGACCGCGAACACGAAGTCGTTGTAGCCGGCCTCCTCCATGGTCGGCACATCGGGCAGATCGGGCCAGCGGCTGTCGCCGGTGACCGCGAGGCAGCGCAACGTGCCCTCCTTGATGTGCGGCAATGCCGGAGGCAGCGAGCCGGAGCTGAGCTGCGCGGTTCCGGCGAGCAGCGCCGCGATGGCGTCGCCGCCGCCCTTGAACACCACGTCGGCGAGCTTTGGCAGCTTTTCGCGGATTTTCAGGAGCTCCAACTGCAATTGCGACGTGGTGCCGATCGGCGGCGTGGCACAGTTGTATTTTTCGGGGTTGTTACGGGCGAGCGCGACAAATTCCTTCATTGACTTCGCCGGCAATTCGGCGCGCACCACGAAGGTATTGGGCGAGGTCGCAAGCTCGCTGACACCGACGAAGTCCTTGTACGGGTCATAGGGCAGATGGTTGTAGAGTCCGTAATTCACCGAATAGGCGTTGGTGGCGAGCAGGATGGTGTAGCCGTCCGGTTCGGCATGGGCGGCATATTCCATGCCGATATTGCCGCCGGCACCGCCGCGGTTCTCGACAATGAAAGTCTTGCCGGTCGATTGCTCGAGCGCCGCGGTAACGATACGGGCAACGATGTCGGACGGCCCGCCCGGCGTGTTGGCGACCACGAATTTGACCGGGCGGTCCGGGTAGGCCGCATAGGCCGAGCGCACCCGCATGACGGCCGGCGCGGCGATGACGCCGGCGAGAGCGCCTGCGGCCTTGATCAGGCGGCGTCGTGTCAGCGGCCGTAGTGCGGCGAGTGTCGGCATTGTCCTATCCCAAGAGTTACGGCGCCGCTTGGCTCGCGGCTGTGATCGGACTGCAATAGTATCGTGCGTCTGATTTTGACGCACCACAGCATTCGCGGGCGGCGGGGAATGCGCAACAGGTCCATTTGTCTCATCCGTTTCATTGCCGCGGCGCTCGTCGCGCTCATTCCCTTCGCGCCGGCGCGGACCGCCGACATCGCAGAACAACAGCGACGGAAACATCGGATTGATCTTGGAGCATTTGGTCGAATACGGCTCTTTCCAAGCGCTTTCCAAGGTTGAAGCTGATGAAGGCACGCCTGGCTACGCCGTCACGCACGCGGACATAAAGTATGGTTGATTACAAGCAGATAAGGCACCACGGCGGCTAGCTTGCCTCGCGCCGCTCGCAACGATGCGCTAATCGTTCAGCGCAATGCCGGCAGCGCGGATAACGGCCGACCACTTGGTCTCTTCGCGGTCGATCACTGCGGCATGCTGTTCGGGCGTGGTCGGCTCGGGCTCGCCGCCTTCGTTGATGATGCGCTGGCGTACTTCGTCGGTCGCCAGCGCAGCGCGCAGTTCCTTATTGAGCCGCTCGATGATCGGCCGCGGCGTGCCTGCGGGCGCCAGCAGGCCGTAGTTCAACGTGGCGTCAAAACCCGGCAGGCCCGACTCGGCGAGCGTCGGCAACTGCGGCAGCAGCGTCGAATGCTTTTGCGAGGTCACCGCCAGCGCGCGAATATAACCGCCATCGAGCGCCGCGCGCGACACCGGTATCGGATTGAAGCCGACCTTGACGAAGCCGCCCATCATGTCGCTAATCAGCGGGTTCGAGCCCTTCTCCGGAATCTGTTCGACCTTAACGCCCGCCTGCTGCGCGAACAGCACCGAGGCGAGGTAATTCACCGTGCCGATACCCGGCGTACCGACCTGATACGGCTGCTTGGCGCTCTTCATCAGCGCGATCAATTCGCCGACCGAGTGCACGGGCAAGTCCTTGTGCACCAGCAGCAGCGCCGGCGCCGACGCGATCAGGCCGATCGGGGCGAAATCCTTGCGCGGATCGTAGCCGACGTTCTTGTAGAGATTGGGCCCGGTCGCCAGTGTCGAGGTGTAGCCGAGGATGATGGTGTAGCCGTCCGGCGTGGCGTGGGCGACCTGGCGGGTGCCGACGGTGCCGCTGCCGCCGGCGTTACGGCTTTCGACCACGATGCGTTGGCCGAGCGCCGCGCTCATCTTGTCGGCGACCGAGCGCGCCATGATGTCATTGGTGCCGCCGGGCGGCAGCGGGATGACGAGCGTGATCGGCCGGTCCGGGTAGTCGTCCGCCGCGGCCGGCGACGAGCCGACGAGCACGCCGAACGTTGCAATGGCCAAGAAGAGCGCGGTGAGCCGCGCCGCACTACCCTGCCCGCCCAAAACGTCCTCCACTTTTCTGTTGTGGCACCCGCCGGCGCCGGCCGATAAGGGGAGCCTATCCTCGCACGGCGGCCACGCTCCGTGTCACGCTGCCGCAGCAACACCGATATGAACGCAATGGCTTGGTCCGACACCTTTCCCGGCATTCTCAAGGACAACGACGTCCGGCTCTTCGGCTACGCGGGCCGGCCGCGCAGCGTGCGCGCGACGGTGCTGCTCGCGGTGCTCGGTTTGATCGCTGCCGCGAAGCCGGTAGCGGCGCAGGACTGGCCGCGGCAGCCGATCCACGTCATCGTGTCGTTCGGCGCCGGCGGCGGCGCCGACATCATCGGCCGCATCCTGGCCGACGCAATGCAGGAGCGTCTCGGCAAGCCGGTGATCGTCGAGAACAAGCCGGGCGCCGGCGGCATCCTGGGCAACGAGCTGGTCGCCAAGGCCAACCCCGACGGCTACACGCTCGGCATTATGACCGCGGGCCAGATCATTGCCGCGGTAACGCGGAAGGACATGCCCTACGACACCGCGGCGCTCACGCCCGTCGCACAAGTGGCGAGCGCCAGCCTCCTGATCGTGACGCGGCCGGATTTTCCGGCGAACAACGTCAAAGAATTGGTCGAAGCCGCCAAGGCCGATCCGGGCAAGATTGTATTCGCCAGCCCCGGCTTCGCCGCCACCCAGCATTTCGCCGGCGAGCTATTCAAGCAGATCGCTGGCGTGAATTTGCTGCACGTGCCGTTCCGCAGCTCGCCGGAAGCGATCAATGCGGTGCTCGGCAAGCACGCCGACGTGCTGTTCGACACCGTATCGGCGCTGATCGGCCAGGTGCAGTCCGGCACGCTAAAGGCGCTGGCCGTCACCGGCAAGGACCGCTTTCCCGCGGTGCCGAATATCCCGACCGCCATCGAGTCCGGCGTGCTGCCCGGCTACGACGTGACGACCTGGTACGGCGTGTTCGGTCCGCCCGGCATGCCGGCGCCCGTCGTGGCCGCGCTGAACGGAACGCTCAACGACATCATCGCCGACGACAAGGTGAGCGCGCGGCTCGTCATCGCCGGCGTCGTGGTCAAAGGCTCGACGCCGGCAGAGTTCGGAGCGTTCATGGCCGGCGAATACAAGCGCTGGAACGCGGTGCGCGAAGCCGCAGGCATTGCCCAGCAATAGCGCGAACCGAGCGTAGGAGAGCACGATGGACGAGAAAGAGCGCGAGGAGCGCGGACTAAAGCTGCGTATCGACATGTTCGGTCGCGATGCGGTGGACAAGCGCATGAACGCGTTCGGCGAATTCGGCAAGCCGCTGCAGCACATCATCAATGCCTATGCGTACGGCGACGTCTGGCAGCGCACTGCGCTGCCGCCTTCAACCAAATCGCTGGTCATGGTTGCGATGATGGCCGCGGCCGGCCACGGCAACGAGCTCGGCGTGCATCTGCGCGGCGCGCTGAAGAATGGCTGCAGCGCCGCGCAAATCCAGGAGGTGCTGCTGCTGCTGACGCTCTATTGCGGCATACCGGCTGCGAACGAGGCGCATCGCATCGCCGCCGAGGCGTTGCGCGAGCATGGCGCGCGCTTATGATGCGCCGATAAAAATTCCAGGAAAGCGCGCCATGGTGCAACTCATCGACAGCGACATCAAAACCCGCGAAGTGCTCGGCTGGAGGGGCGTGCACGTGCTGCACTTTGCCGGCTCGTCGTGCTCGCAGAAGCTGCGCGTCTTCCTCAATCTCAAGGGCATCGCCTGGCAGTCGCATCCGATCGACCTGCCGGGCTACGAGAACATGCAGCCGTGGTTTCTCGGCATCAATCCGCGCGGCCTGGTGCCGGTGCTGGTCCACGACGGCGCCGTGCACATCGAGAGCAACGACATCATCCAGTATCTGGAGCGGAAATTCCCGAGGCCGCGCCTCATCCCTGCCGGCCACGAGACCGAAGTCGCCACGCTGCTCAAGCACGAAGACGACCTGCATCTCGATCTGCGCACCTTGAGCTTCCGTTTCGTGTTCGCGCCGCCCGGCCCGCCGAAGCCCGCAGCCGCGCTCGAAAGCTACGCCGCCCATGGCGCCGGCACCGTGCAGGGCGTCAGCGATCACGAGAAACAGGTGCAGATCGAATTCTGGCAACGCGCCGCCAGGGAAGGTTTTACCGACGACCGGGCGCGCGCTTCAGCGCAACGGTTTCGCGCCGAATTCGGCAAACTCGACAAGACGCTCGCCAGGCAGCCTTATCTGATGGGCAACGATTTAAGCGTGCTCGACATCGCCTGGCTGATCTACGCCCACCGCCTCTCGCTCGCCGGCTATCCGTTCGCACGGCTGCATCCGCACCTCCACTCCTGGGCCGAAAAGCTGCGCGCCATGCCGGAATTCGCCAAGGAGATCGGCCAACTGCGCCACGCTCCCGAACAGCTCGACGCCATCCACCGCGCGCAAGCGGGCAAGACGCTGGAAGCCGTCGCGGGGTTTTAGCCCGTAGCCCGGATGGAGCGGAGCGTAATCCGGGCGGCGGCGTCGCCGAACCATCGTTCCCGGATTGCGCTGCGCTCCATCCGGGCTACGAACCTACGAGCCTTTGAGGAACGCGGTGATGAGCGCCACCGCCTGTTCCGGCTGCTCCTCCATGATCCAGTGACCGGAATCCTTGATCGCCGCGGCGCGGACGTTTGCCGCGGCGAAACCCACTTCAGTCGCAAGATGCGCGCCATAAGAATGGTCGCCGCCGATGGCCAGCACCGGCATCTGCAATTTGCCCTTGGCGAGGAGCGCCTGATTGTCGATAGCGTCTTGGGCGAAGGCGGCAAACTGGCCGCTGAACGCGTCGTGGATCGCGCCAGGGCGCGCATAAAGCGCCGCATAGTGGTCGCGCGTCGCTTCGTCGATGCGCGACGGGTTGGCCGAGAGCTCGTTGTAGAAGCGGTCGAGCAGGATGCGCTCGCGCCCCGCCACCAGCCGCTCGACGTCGGGGCCGCGGAAGTTGAAGTGCCAGGTCTTCGGATTTTTCAACTGGTCATCCCAGTGGCCGATCCCCGGCAGCGGCGCGTCCATCACGACCCATTGGGTCACGCGCTGCGGAAACAGCGCCGCGAAGGCGTAGCCCACCATGTTGCCGATATCGTGGGTGACGAGGGCCAGGTCCTTAAACCCGAGCTGGTCGAGAATGGCGGCGAGATCGCGCGCCTGCGCCACCTTTTCGTAGCCGGCTTCGGGATGCGACGACAGGCCCATGCCGCGCAAGTCGGGAACGATGATGGCGTGGTCTTTGACCAGCACCTCGGCGAGCGGCAGCCACATATCGCCGGTGTCGCCGAAGCCATGAAGCAACAGCACGGCCGGTCCTTTGCCGCCGACACGAACGTATTGCGTGCCGTCCGTCACCGCCATCTGCTTTGCCGCAAACGTCTCCGGCCAAGTGCCAACCGCCATGACGATGTCCTCCGTACGCGCAAGGTGGGGCGAAGCACCCTGTTATTTGAAGCTGATCAGATCCGTGCGGCTCAGCGTCGAGGCGCCGGTTTTCAAAGCCTCGTTCGTCGCATTCGAACTGTGCTGATGTAAAATCTGGTAGAGCCCAATGGCGATTTCATAATCGGTGGCGTCCAAGCTGGCATCGACCGGAACCACCACGGTGTAGCCGCGCAGCGTTGCTCCGACCGACGTATAGGTCACCGACCCGCTCACCTTCCAGCCGACCAGAATGAGCGTCGTGATCCCTTTGGCTTTCAGCGCCTTGTCGAGATCGGTGTTGTAGAACCTGTCTTGGGCCTGACTTTCAATCTTGATGTCGCCGGGCGCGGGCAAAACGTCCGGCAACCACTTCGCCATGGTCGGCGCGCGAGTCCCATACGCGATGGTGACTCCGGCCTGCCGCGCCCGCGCCAGCAATGCAGCGATCGCCGGCACCATTTTCCCCGTGCAATTCGGCTGACGCGTGCAGATGGGGTCGACGATGTCGAATATGAGCAATGCTGTCGTCGCGGGGTCGAGGGCTACCGGGACGGCATCCGGCGGCGACGGCATTTGCAGCGTCAACGGAGACTTGTTCATGGGGGAAACCGCAAGACTATGACCAAACGCCCTGTTGCCTATGGCCAGCACAAGGCCGCTCATCGGGATGATAATACGAACATTATCGGCTGGGCAAAGGCGAACCGCGCTGACGATAAAGCCATGGCTTGCGTCGATGCGGCGGATTACGTTTCGCGATGCGCCTTGAGAAAAACCTCGGGAGGACACCATGGACCGCCGGGCTTTCCTGCAATCGGGCTCGCTGGCGGCTGCCGCCGGCATCACCGACGAGGGCGAGTTCGACGCCTTCCGCAACACCATCGACTGGAACGGCTGCGCGCAGAAGGTCAAAGGCGCCTACCTCGTCGCCTGCGGCGAATACGACCAGCTCTGCCCGCTCGAATATACGGAAAGCTTCATGAAGGCGCTGGGCGGCCCGAAGCAGCTTCTCGTTTACGAAGGCGGCAACCATAGCATCGCGTTGACGGCGGCGACGCAGAACGGGCCGGAGCCGCGCGCGTACCAAGCCGAATGGATGGCGGCGCGGCTTGCGGGCAAGCCGTTCACGAACGAGCGCTGGTTCGTCGAAACCAGCGGCAACGTGGTCAAGGAGGCGATGGCATGACGATGCGCATGATCGCCGTCGCCATTGCCATACTTGCCATGACCGCCACCGCCAACGCCGCCGAGATCGACGCCTTCATCTCGACCGCGCTCAAGACCGTGACGGACGAGATTATTCCGCCGTTCGAGCGCACAAGCGGTCACACCGTTCGCGCGCTGTTTGCCCCGCCCGGTGCGCTGCTCAAGCATTTCGCCGCCGGCGAACCCGCCGATGTTTTCCTCACCGGCCGCGAGGCGATCGACCAGTTGATCGGCGAAGGCAAGATCGTGCCCGGCCGCGTCGACCTCGCCACCACCGGCATCGGCATTTGCGTGCGCAAGGGTGCACCGCGGCTCGACGTCTCGACGGTCGCCGCGTTCAAGGCCGCGATGCTGGCGGCGCAGAGCGTCGGCTATGCCTCGCCCGCCGGCGGCAGCATCGTCGGCCCGCATATTCGGAAGATATTCGGACAGCTCGGGATCGCCGAGCGGATGGCGCCGAAGTCGAAGCTTTCCGCGGGCGGGCCGGACGGTCGGGTCAGCGTCTTGGTGTCGAGCGGGGAAGCCGAGATCGGCCTGCAGCAGGTGACCGAGCTTCTGTCGAATCCCGGCGTTGAGGTGATCGGCATGCTGCCTGCGGATTTGCAGCAGATCACCACCTATTCGGCCGGCATAACCACCGGTGCCAAGGACGCCGACGTGGCGAAAGCGTTGATCAAGGCGATGACCGCCCCGTCGACGGCGCCGATCTACAAGGTCAAGGGGCTCGATCCGCTGTGACGCGCCGCTCGAAGCGTCAGCGTTCTTTGTTGCCGGTCCAAGTCACGTCGTGGCCGTAGAGCGGAACCGTCGAAATGCTCATCTTGGCGCTCGCATCCTTCACCTGACGGCTATAGACGAGATAGACGAGCGTGGTGTTTTTCTTATCGTAAATGCGGCGCACCGCGAGCGATTTGAAGATCAAGCTGAGCCGCTCCGAGAACACCTCCTCGCCGCCCGCGCTCGTGTCAATGTCGCCGATCGTCAGCGGCCCGGTCTGTTGGCAGGCGATCGACGAATTGGAAGGATCGACGAACCAGTTTCCCTTGGTGAGCCTGTCGATCACGCTGCGGCTGAAGCGGCTGATATGGCAGGTCACGCCCTGCACCTTCGGGTCGGCAACCGCCTCGACCGCGATGCCGTTGCCCGTCCAATCGTTGCGGAATCGGCCGACGTCCTCGGCGGCGGCTTGGGATACCGCAACAAGCAAAGCAAGACAGCTACAGACCGAAAATCGTATCATGAAGGTCGGCTTTCCATGGCGTACTCGTACCAGGTCCAGTTCGGCATATCGGGGATCGGCGTCTGCCCCATCGGCGGCTGGGAGAGCTGCCGCGTGATCTCCCATTCCTCGATGTTGACCACCGACCAGACGACCATGCGCGCCTTGCCGGGCAGCTTCAGCGGCGGCCGCGTGAACGGCGAGGAATAGGCAAAACGTTCGCGCGGCAGCGTCATGGCGCCCATTGTAGACGCCATTGCGGGCGCGGCAATCGCTCCGGCGTGTGCCTTACCGTTTCGCCTGACCGTCGCGGCTCTGCATGTAGCGCAGCATGCGTTCCGCCGTCATCAGCGACAGCCGCGCGTAGTCGGCGCGCGCCAGTTCGATGATGCCCTCGCTCACGGTCTGGCGCGGCAGGCGATGGCGCAGCACGGCCTCGACCGTCGGCCATGACAGATTCGCCACCTTGCACGGGATCAGCACCGTATCGTTGCGGTGGCCGGTCAGCAGATCGGACATGGTGCGAACCGGGGTGGCGCACAGTCGCGCCATCGCGACGATCATCTCCTCGCGCCGGCCCTTCATCACGCAGTTGAGCACGGCGATCTCGTTGAGTGCGCCAGATGCCTGCAGCCCATCGACATAAGCCTCGGCTCTGCCGGGATCGCCTTCGGCGACGCTGCCGATTGCCTTCGCGACCGTGGCAATCGCCTGCGTGAGCTCGCCGCGGACGTGCGGCGGCACCTGCGCCAAGAGCTTCTGCCTGACCGCGTCCGTCGCCTGTTGCACAAGGTTGCGCAGGCACCCGATTGGGATGTCTTTGCGCAATCCGACGATTTCCGCCAGATCGTCATAGTCCTCGGCCTTGTCGACGAGAAAGGCGAATCCGGACGCGGAGAAATGCGCTCCGGCGTTCATCGCAAGCTTGGTGACCACGCCGCGGTCGCCGCGACCGAGCAGCGCGTCGGTCACCGGGGACTCGAGCTGCGCCCGCCCGGAAATGGCCAAGAGGTGCGCCTGGCTCTTGGTCCGCGCGATCTCGATGAGGTCGAGGTCGCTCAGCCGTACCGATTCGATGAGCACCGGGATGGCCACGTCGATCTCGTCATCGCGCGCCAGCCGCCTGACCGTTTCGACAGGGGCGGTATTGACTGCCGCCAGCCGCTTGGCAAGCTCGATCCGCGCCGCCTTTTCGATCTTGGTGGTGAGCAGGCACAGAACGTCATCGAACAGCTTGATCTGCTCCTCGGTCAGCCGAGCGGCGTCGCGCAGGAACAGATCGGTGATACGACGCAGCGTGCCATTCCGGTCCGCAGACGAGCCGTACTGCATCGCGGATTCGAGTTCGTCGATCAACGAGGCTTGTGCAGTCGCCACAGTGCCTCCCTCAATAGATAGCGGCGAGCGACCGACTCGCTGCCTTGACTGCAACTGCAACACTGATCGACAAAAATTAACAGCTTGCATCTACGGTTGGGCAGACCGTCGATGTGCGGCCGTTCGTCTTGGCCGCTTGCCGCCGTGGAAACCGGCGGCGGCGGGCGCAATCCTCAATTGGGATTAGCAATCCAGATAGACAATTCAGATTGCCATGCGGGCAATGCGCCAAACCGGCGGCTCGCTCGCGTCAATTGACCGCCTCGCGGACCTGCATGAAGCGGAGCATGCGCTGCGCCGTGGCGCGCGTGAGCTTGCCGTAATCGGCGCGCGCCAGATCGATGATGGCTTCGCTCACGCTCTGGCCGGGCAACCGGTAGCGCAGCACGGCGTCCACCGTCGGCCATGTCAGGTCGGCCGCTTTGCACGGTATCAGGACCGCGTCGCTGCGTTGTCCCGACAGCAAATCGGCTATGGTGCGTATCGGGGCGGAGCAGAGCCGCGCCATGGCGACGATCATCTCCTGGCGCTGGCCCTTGATGACACAGTTCAGCAGTGCCACCTCGTTGAGCGCGCCGGATGCCTCGAGTGCGCGAACGTAATTCTCCGCGTCGCGGTAGTCTTGCTCGGCTGCACCGCCGATCGTCTTGGCCACATTGGCGACGAGTTGATTCAGCTCGTTGCGCTTATGGGGCGGCACCAGCGACACCAGCTTTTTCCTGACCGCCTCGGTGGCGCGCTGCAGCAGGTCCCGCAGACAGGCGAGCGGGAGGTCGCTGCGCAGCCCGACGATTTCCGCCAGGTCGCCGTCGCCTTCGGTCTTTTTGACCAGATGATCGAAGCCCAGCTCGGAGAAACGTGCGCCGCTATTGCGCGCCAACGTCGAGACCACCTCGCGATTGCCGCGATCGAGCAGCGCGTCGGTCACCGGCGACTGCAGATGCGTCCGCTCGGAGATCGCCAACAGGTGGGCTTGGCTCTTGGTGTGCACGATTTCGACCAGGTCGTGGTCGGTGAGCCGCTTCGATTCGGTCAGGATCGGCCTGGCGACGTCGATCTCGTCGTCCCGCGCCAACCGCTTGACCGTCTCGACCGGCGCCATGTCGAACGGCGCCAGCCGCTTCGCCAATTCGAGCCGCGCGCTCTTCTCGATCTTGGCGGTCAACAGGCACAGAACGTCGTCGAACACCTTGATCTGATCGTCGTTCAGACGATCGGCGTCGTGCAGAAACAGGTCGGTGATGCGGCGCAGCGTCTTGATCCGGCTCTCGGGCGAGCCGGACTTCACGGCGGCTTCAAGCTCGTCGATCAACGAGGCTTGCGAAATCGACACGGTGCGCGACCTTTTGGAAAAACGAGCGGTGCAGGCTCGCTGCCTTGGCCAGCGACACTGCGCGACAAAAATTAATAGCTTGCTGTCGCCGCCATGCAAATCGACGCAGCCTGGCCTGTTCCTGCCCTCTCATCCTTAAATTCGTATCAAGAAATTCTGCGGATATGGCGCGAATGAAGAAAATAATCTTTTGCCCGCATGCTGCGCCGCCAAAGGAGGGTAAACACGCGAGGTGTCGCTCATTCCGATGCCCTATCCACATGCGCAATCCGGATTGGTTAACGAAACCAGTCGGCGTGCCGCAGCGGTCACGACGCCGGATGGCGCGAGGCAGGGTAGCCGAGGCTGGCGCCGCCGCCGAGTGCGCCGCCGGACAACACGCCGGCAACGCGGGGCATCCGACTTTCACGACGCCGTCCCGGCCGCGCGGTCAGGCGTCGCGGAAATGCCGGTCCAGGCCCTGCCAGCCTTCGAAATAGTCGTGCTGCAGCTCGGACGACTCGATGGCATAGCGCGTCAGCCGCATGGCGTAGCGGCTCTCGAACATGAACGCCATCGTGTCTTCGATCTTGTGCGGCTTGAGCTCGGCGCGGCTGGCGCGGTCCCAGGTCTCGGCGTCGGGACCATGGGCGGTCATGCAATTGTGCAGGCTGGCGCCGCCGGGCAAGAAACCCTCGGCCTTGGCGTCGTAGACACCGTGCAAAAGCCCCATGAACTCGGTCATGACGTTGCGGTGGTACCACGGCGGACGAAACGTATCCTCGCCGACCAGCCAGCGCGGCGGGAAGATGACGAAGTCGATATTGGCGGTACCCGGCACGTCGGACGGCGCAGTGAGCACGCTGTAGATCGACGGATCGGGATGATCGAAGCTCACCGAGCCGATCACCATGAAGCGGGCAAGGTCGTATTTGTACGGCGCGAAATTGCCGTGCCAGGCGACCACGTTGAGCGGCGAGTGATCCATCGCCGCGGCCCACAGGTTGCCCTGGAATTTGGCGACCATGGTGCACGGCGCCCTGGTGTCCTCGTAAGCGGCGACGGGGCTGAGAAAATCGCGCGGATTGGCGAGCCCGTTGGAGCCGAGCGGGCCGAGCTCCGGCAGCCGCAGTGCGACGCCGTAGTTCTCGCAGATGTAGCCGCGCGACGGGCCGTCCGGCAACTCGACCCTGAAACGAAGCCCGCGCGGCATGACGACGATTTCGCCCGCCGTCGCCTCGATGATGCCGAGCTCGGTCACAAAGCGCGCGCGGCCCTGCTGCGGCACGATCAGCATTTCGCCATCGGCGTTGTAGAAGCAGCGATCGGTCATCGAGCGGTTGGCGGCGTAGATGTGCACGCACATGCCGACTTGGGTCGCGACGTCACCGTTGCCACCGAAGGTGACGATGCCCTCGATGAAGTCGGTCGGCTGCTTCGGGATCGGCGGCGGACTCCAGCGCAGTTGCGTCGGCGTAGCCTCGACGTCGTTGAACGGTGCGCTGCGAATGAGGCCGTTGTCGATGCGGGCATAGGGCCGGTGCACCACCGAAGGCTGGATGCGGTAGGTCCAGGTACGGCGGTTCTCGGCGCGCCCGGTGGTGAATGAGGTGCCGGAGATCAGCTCGGCGTAGAGGCCGTGCGGCGGCCGCTGCGGCGAGTTGCGGCCGACCGGCAGCGCGCCGGCGACCGCTTCGGAGACGAAGTGATTGCCGAAGCCCGGCTGGTACTGTAGCGCCGCGGCAGCGCCTGCTCTGGCGTCGGCTTTGCGGGTTTTGGTGTCTTGCGTCATAGGTAGCTCCCGGCGCCGAACAAATTGGTCCCACGCGCAACTAATATCCGCTTTCTGCGGCTGTCGCGCAAGCACCTTGGAACGGTTCCAAGCTGGGGAAAATCAGGCGGCGGAAACTCGCCCTGCAGCCCGCTGCATGCCGAGCGTCAAGATGCGCTGCAGCAGGTCGGGATAAGTGATGCCGACATGCCTCGCCGCGGCGGCGAATTCCTCGCTCGCGGCGATTTCGGGGTTCGGATTGGCCTCGAGAAAATACGGCGTGCCGTCGGCGGAGAGGCGGAAATCGATGCGCGCATAGCCGTCGAGCTCGAGCGTCTTGTAGATGCGCTTGGCGGTGTTCTGGATGCGGGCGACCAGGTCGGGCGAAAGGTCCTTCGCCGGCCCGTGCAAAATCTTGCGGCGCTCCTGATAGTGCGGATCGTGCTTGACCTTCTCGGTGGCGATCGGCCAGTCGCCCTCGGCCATATTGCCGAAGGTCAGCTCCCACACCGGCAACACGCGCAGCCGATCGTTGCCGACGACGCCGACGTAGATTTCGCGGCCCTCGATATATTGCTCGACGATCGCCGGCGTGCCGATGCGCTCGTGGATGAAATTGACGCGCTCGGCAAGCTTTTCGTCGGTATCGACCACCGAGGCCTGCGAGATGCCGTAGGAGCCGTCCTCGTTCAGGCTTTTCACGATCAGCGGCAGTGCCAACCGCGCCGGGCGGCGCACCTTGCGGCGCATCGGAAACACGACGAAGGCCGGCACCGGAATGCGGTGATAATGCACCAGCGTCTTCGACAGATCCTTGCCGCGCGCCAGCATCAGGCCGCGTGGATTGCAGCCGGTATAGGGCACGCGCATCAGCTCCAGGAAGCTGACCACGTTCTGGTCGTAGATCGCCTCGCCGTGAAATTCCTCGAGCAGCGTGACGACGACGTCCGGCTTCCAGGTTTCGACCTCGTCGCGGATCGGTTTGAGCTCGTCCGCCACGCCGAGCGGCTTGACGTCGTGACCGGCCTTGCGCAGCGTCGAGACGACGTCGTATTCGGTTTTCCAATTGTTGATTTCCTGGTCGCTGAAACCCTTCGACGATTCCGGGGGCATCAGATCCGGGTGAACAAGCACCAGGACGCGGAGCGGCTTCATAGCGCGATCCACTTTCGCTGCGTTGGACCAAACAAAGCGTGCATGGTCTTGGCGGTCAACAACACCGTGAAGTCCGCGAGCAGCTTGCGCTCGGGTCCGACCGCGCGCAATTTCAGCTCGCGACACCGTTGTATCATGTCATCGAGCACCGCATCGAGGGTGAGTTGATATTCTCCCGTCCATTTTGCGACCTGCTCGCGCACGCTGGCGCGGTGCCGCCTGATGAAGGACGCGGCGGCCTCGGAGCGGCGATGCTTCGGATCGGCCGAGAACAGCAGATGTAGATCGCGGTCGTAGGTCTTAGGGGCGTCGAGCGCGTACAGCGCCTGCTTCTTCTTATAATGCTCGCCCAGCGTATCGGTGAGCTCGCTCAGCGGCTCGACGCGAATCTTGCGGGTCAGTAACGGCCGCTGCCCGGCGATCTCGGCCATCAGCTCGTCGACATATTCGAGCTTGTTGAGCGCCGGCCAGCCGATATAGCGGGTACGCCATTGCGAGCGCGGCCGCAGCCAGACCGCAAAGGTCTCGGCAAAATCCTCGTCCGGGTGGCTCTGCGCGTACCACAGCCGCAGGTGCTGGACGAAATTGCGGCTTGCTGGATTCGGCCGATAGTAGCGCGGATAGCGCTGCGACGACGGCCCGAACATCTGCTGCCAGCGGCGGCGGCGATGCAGCCGATAGGCATGCTGGACGACGTGGCCGGCTTCGTGGCGCAGAATGGCCATGCACCCCGACCAGGTGCCGCCCTCGACGTCGAGGATCATCTTCTTTTCCAGCCGCGTCAGCCGCGGATGCGCCAGATAGAAGGGAATGGCGATGCCGGGCGTATCGTCCGGGCTGAACCATTCGGCGGAAATCCAGGTGTGCGGCCGCACCGCAAGCCCGCGTTCGGCAAGCTCATCGTGCAGCATGGCGACGCAGTCTTCGAGCCAGGTGCCCTCGACCCGCACGTGCAGGTTCTTCAGGCGGACCTTTAGGAGCTGCTCGTCGGGCAGCGAGGCCCAGGGAAATTTCCTGCGCGCCATGGCTCTAATTTTTTGCGGCCGCAAAACCAACCGGTATGGCGCGATGGTGTCACGGCGGGCCGCAGCCGACAACCGATGCTCGCGGCCGTCCGGTATGGCCGGCCCCGCGGCCGCCGCGGTTCCCTTGGCAGGCTCCGACCGCTAATGATCCAGTGCCCATAAGGACGCAGTCGCGTGGAAGAAA
>JASHQO010000051.1 GCA_030039105.1 Xanthobacteraceae bacterium | reverse complement strand
TAAAGCATGATCCCGAAAAAGCCGGCCCTCGGACTCGATCCGAGGGTGGAAACCGGTTTTCGGAAAAGATCATGGGCAAGCAAAAGGCCAGAGCGGGACGACGATTCGACCAAAACTCATCCCGCTCCAGGTTCAAATGATCGCGCCCTAAGCCACTTTCTTGAATTCCTGCTGGGCGCGCCGGACCCGGCGCTCGTCGACCTCGACGCCGAGGCCGGGCTTGTCCAGCACCGCGATATGGCCGCGGTCGATGTGTAGCGGATCGGCAACGACGTCCTCGGCCAATCCCGGACTCGTTATGGTCAGGCCCCAGGCCAGCGCCGGCACGACCGCGGCGACGTGCAAGGCCGCCGCCGAGGCGACGCTCGACTCGCCGGTCTTGCAGGAAATGTTGACGTTCATGCCGAGCTCGTCGCACAGGCGCGCGGCGTCCAGCACCGCGCGCACGCCGCCGAGCTTGATCGCCTTGAGGCTGACCCCGCTCGCCGCCTTGGCGGCGTGGTGGTGGGCGATGTCGGCACGGGAATGAATGCCTTCGTCGGCGCCGATCGGGATGCGGCTTGCGGCCGCGACCCGCGCCATGCCGGCGAGATCGTGGGCCGGCACCGGCTGCTCGAAGAAATCCAAGCCCGCATCGGCGACGGCACGCACGTAGCGGACGCCCTCTTCGGCGCCAAAACCCTGATTGGCGTCGGCGGAGATCAGCACGTCCTTGCCCAGCGCCGCGCAAACCGCGCGGGTGCGCGCGGCGTCGGCCGCGGCCGCGGCGACGCCGACCTTGACCTTGAAGATGGCATAGCCGGCGCCGCGGGCCTGCTGCGCCTCGCGCACGTCGCCCGCGGCGTCGCCGGAGCCGATCACCGCGAGCAGCGGGATACGCTCGCGCCGCTTGCCGCCGAGCAGTTCATGCAGCGGCTTCCCGGTGGCGCGGCCGACGAGATCGTGCAGCGCGATCTCGATCGCCGCCTTGGCGCCGGTGTTGCCGTACATCTGCGCGTCCATCGCCGCCGACGCGCCGGCGAAATCGCTCGCATCGCGCTTGAGCAGGCTGGACGTCAACAGATCGATCGCCGCCATCATGCTGGCGACGGTTTCGCCGGTCATGGTCGGCGCCGAAGCGGCCTCGCCCCAGCCCACCGCGCCGTCGTCGGCTTCGATGCGCACCAGGACGTTGTCGGCGCGCGCAACGGTTTCGCCGGCCATCTTCACCGGCTTCTTCATCGGCAGGCTGACCGCGATGGGCTCGATCGATTTGATCCGCACGCTGCTCCCCGTCGTGCCGCGCGTCATTGCTGGCAAAGGCTAACGCGAATTGTACCGGGACGGGGCGGAGGACGACAAGCACCGGGCGCGGGCGCGCGGCCGTCACTCCGCGGCAATCTGGCGCGCGACGGCGCGCGCGTCGTTGTCGTTCGATGCGGCCGCCGCCGCGGGTTTTGTGGCGCAGCAGACGTAATACGAGCTGAACAGGCACTCGCGCATGTCGACAGGCGCGACGATTTCGGCGAGCTCCTGCCAGGGATGAATCAGCGGATTGCCCAGCATGGTGCGCTTCATCAGCCAAAGGCTGAATGGCAGCAGCAGGCGCCCGCTCCATCCGGGTGGCAGCTTGGCGTCCATGATGACGAGACGGCCGCCGGGGCGAAGCTGGCGCCAGGCGTGGCGCAGCACGGTGCGATGGTGCGGCATGGTGTTGTAGGACAGGCTGAACAGCACGCCGTCGAGCGGCTCCGGCGTCGTGTAATCGACGACGTCGCACTCGGTAAGCTCGATATTGGTCCAGCCGTGGCGCAGGCGGCGCTGCCGCGCCTTGCGCAGCATGCCGGGCGAAATGTCGACGCCGTAGATGCGGCCGGCGGGCCCGACCGCATCGCGCAGATAAGGGAAATTCACCCCGGTGCCGCAACCGATATCGAGCACGCTGTCGCCGCGCCGCAGCCCGAGCCGCACCACCGCCTTGCGCCGCATGTCCCCCGGCAAAAACAGCAGCCGGTCAAAAAACGGGATAAATTCCGCAATACGATCATACCTCCCGCTGACCGTATGACGGTCGCAGTCGACCCATTGATAAGTCACGATTTGCGCCCCCTGCCCACTTTCAGCGCGGCTGGCGGTTGAGCAACCGCCCTGACGCCGCGCCCCGTCCCGTTTATAGTAATTTTATGCGAGCTTACTTGAGCGGACGGCGTCGTACAATGGAAGTGTCATATAGCCGCACGAGAAATGGTAGCCGCACGAGAAATGGCCGGCGGCCTGCAGCCGATCGAACGGCGGTGGCGCCATTGCATTGACGCTTGAAATGGCGATGTTCGTCGCGAACGCCCCGTGGCGGCAATTGCGCCAATCTCAACACGCCTCGTCCAATTGTGGAGTTTCGATCATGCGAGCCGTATTGCCGACCGCCGTCGCTGCGTTGCTGTCGCTCGCCGTTCCGCTGCACGCGCAGACTGCCACGCCCGCCCCCGCAGCTCCGAGCCCGACCGGCCTGTGGCAGGCAGTCGACGACGACACCAAGCAGCCGACCGGTTGGTTTCTGATCAGCAGCAAGGACGGCGTCTATTCCGGCACCATCGCCAAGATGTTCCTAAAACCCGGCGAGGATCCGAACGCGGTGTGCGACGCCTGCAAGGACGATCGGCTCAATCATCCCTGGCTCGGGCTCGAGATCATCCGCGGCATGAAGCAGGACGCCGACCATCCGGACGAATATGTCGACGGCACCATCCTCGATCCGCGCGACGGCAAAGTCTACAAGGCGAAAATGACGGTGAAGCCGGACAACCAGACGCTCGTGGTGCGCGGCTATATCGGCATTTCGCTGCTCGGCCAGAACCAATATTGGACGCGGCTGCCGGACGCGGCGATGAAGGAGCTCGATCCGTCGGTCAATCCCAGCGCCGCGGCTGCCGCGGCGACGCCGGCCAACAAGCCGCTCGCGCGCAAGCCGCAAGCCGCGCCCGCCGCGCAGCACTGACCGCGCAGATCGAAGTCAGGCGTTCTGTTTGGCGCCGTCCGTGACGATGTCGCCATGCCGGCCGCCGTCCTGCTGGCTGTCCTGGCTGCTCTGGCTGCTGCCCTGGTTGCCATCCTGGAGCTGGCGCGGCTTGCCCATCAGCACCGGCTGGAACAACGCCGCCGCCGCCATCGTGGTCATCAGCGAGATGGCGAGCAGCTTGCCCATGCTCGACGTGCCGGGATGGCTCGAGAACCACAGGCTGCCGAACGCGGTCGCGGTGGTGCAGGCGCTGAACGTCACCGCCCGCGTCAGCACCGACTGCAACAGGTTGGTCTGCCCCTCGCGCCAGGCCATGATGTAATAGATCTTGAAGGCGACGCCGACGCCGAGCAACAGCGGCAGCGCGATGATGTTGGCGAAGTTGAGCGGCAAGCCGACCAGCACGCAGATTTCGAGCGTGACCACGCCGGCAAGCACCAGCGGCACCAGCGTCAGCAGCACGTCGCTGACCCGTCGCAAGGTGATCCAGAGAATAATGGCGATCGAAGCCAGCGCGCAGGCGCCGGCGACGATGAACGCCGTGAGCACCGTGTTGCGTGCCTCGAGGATCGCGATCGGCCCTTCGGTGGCGTCGGGCGCCACGGCCTGAACCGCGTGGGCGAATTTTTGCAACACGGCATTGTCGTTCGAATCGCCGCTCGGCGCCACGTCGATGCGGGCCTTGCCGGCCGCGGTGACCCAATTGCCGGCAAGCTCGGCCGGCAGGCTGTCGCGCGTGATGTCCTGCGCCTTGAGCAGATTGCGCAGATCGTCGAGGGTGGTTTTCAGCGGCTGCACGAACACCACTTCGGCGCGCTGGCGCACCGATGGATCGGCCTTGGCCAACGCCGTCATCGCCGCAGCGAGCCGCTTGGCCGAGGCCGCACCCGGCCCGGTGCCGTTGCCGGCCAGGCGGTTGAGCGCGTCGACCGTGGAATTGATCATGCTGACGGTCTGCTCGTCCGAGGTCGGCGCCGCCGGCGTCGGCGGATTGAGGATGGGATCGAGCGTCTTCGCCGCGTCGGCGATCAGCTTAAGCTTCTGCTGTTGATTGTCGGGGATGAAGCTCGACAGCGTGGTGACCCGTGTCACCTCCGGCAGCGCCTTCAGCTTGGCGGCCAGCGCGTCGGCGGCGGCCAGGTTGGGCTGCAAGACCTGGATGTCGTTGGCGCCGCTTTCCGGATCGTTCTTCAGCGTCAGGAAGGTTGCGACCGACTCGACCGTCTTGCTGCGCAGATTCATGGGATTGAAGTCGAACTGCAGCCAGTGCAGCAGCGGCAGGCCGGCGGCGACGACCGCGAGCGTGCCGATCAGGATCGGCATGCGATGCCGCTCCAGGAAAGCGTCGACCGGCGCCAGCGCCGAATAGCCGAGCTGCTGCGGCTCGCGCGGCGGCTTGAGCAGGCTGAGCAGCGACGGCAACAGCGTGATGCTGGTGAAGAAGGCGATCAGCATGCCGACGCCGGCAATCAGGCCGAGCTCGGACACGCCCTTGTAGTCGGTCGGCAGGAACGACAGGAAGCCGGCCGCGGTCGCGAGCGCAGCAAGCGTCAGCGGCGCGCCGGCGCGGCGGCCGGATTCCAGCAGCGCCTCGCGCAGATTGTCGACCTTGTGCCGCTCGGCGCGATAGCGAACGCTGAATTGAAGCCCGAAATCGACGCCGAGGCCGACGAATAGCACGGCAAAATACACCGATATCAGGTTGAGCGTGCCGACCATCAGCATGCCGGCCGCCGCCGTGATGGCGAGGCCGACGGCAAGGCTGACGAACACGGCGAAGATGATGCGGAACCAGCGCAGCGCCAGCCACAAGATGAACAGCACGATGATGATGGTGACGGTGGCATTGAGCCCGGCATTCTCCTTGATGGTGGCGAATTCCTCGTCCGCCATCGGCACCGGGCCGGTCAGGCGCAGCGTCGCCTGATATTTGGCGGCAAAATCGAGATCGGCAGCCGCCTTGCGAATGGCGTCGGTCGCCTTGTGGCCCGGCTCGAGCTCGGAATAGTCGAGCTCGGCCCGGATATTGAGGAAGCGGCGGCGCTCGCTTGGCGTCGAGGCGTGGCCCTGCACCAGGTCGCGCCAGGAAAAGCTCGCCGGCTGTCCGGCATTGACCTTCTCGATGGCGTCGGCGCCGAGCGTCATCGCCCAGTTCATATTGTCGAGCGTGATGCGGCCGCCCTGCACGCCGAGCAGGCCGAACTGTAGCACCTGGATGACGCCGCGCAGGCTCGGATCGCCGGCCAGCACCTGCACCAGCCGCTGCGCCTGGGTCAGGGCAGAAAGCTGCGGCTGTAGCTGATCGACCGGCTCGAACAAGAAGCCGTTGCGGTCGAAGAACGGACCGGCCTGCGGCTGCTGCACCGAATGGAACAGATTCTTCTGCTGCAGCAGGCGATCGGTAAGCGCATCGCTGGCTTCCGCGGTAAGCTCCGGCGTCGGCGCTTCGACTACGGCAACGATCAGCTCATATTGCGGAAACGCGTTCTCGAACGCCATTTCGCGCTGCCGCCACGGCATCTCCGTGGAGATGAGCTGGTTGATGTCGGTGGTCATCGAAAAATGCGTCGCCGCGTACCATGACGACCCGATGGTGAGCAGGACCGCCACGGCGATCACCGGCCACGCAAATTTCGCGCAGAATTCGATCGCGCGGACGACGAGAGCGGTGATGATATTCATTGGGTCAGCGGTGCCAGCGGAATGCGAAGGTCAGCAGAGGCGAATGGTCGATTTAAGTCTAACGGCCGTGTCAGGCGTTACGACAAAGGCAAAACAGAGGCATGAAGTTCCGTGTCCTCGGCGGCTTCTTTAATGCAATTGCGGGCGATCCGGGCGTCACCCTGCTACCCGCGGCTCTCCCATGGCGCAAAATGCCGCAAAAGTGAAACTGTCGGGATAAATTCCTACGAGGCTCGCCGGCTTAACCCAAGTTCCGCGCGCCAATGGGCTTTTTGCCGGCCACCCTGGACAACCGGCCGATTTCCGCCCAATGGTGCGGGAACGGGGCTGTGGTCGAGGTTATGACCCGCCTGCCTCCCGGCGGCGACTAACGACCGGGGTTGATTGTCACGGAGTCCTTGCCGAAATATCCGGGACATAGCCAGCGGTGACGGAACGCCGTTGCGGCGCATGGCCGCACGCGGACAGACTTAAACCGACGCCGGCCCGCGATGTTGGGGCCAAAAATGTTGGGGTCGAAAGAGGTGTTGTGAAGATGAAAGTTATTCTCGCTCAACCGCGTGGCTTTTGTGCCGGCGTGGTGCGTGCCATCGAGATCGTCGAACGGGCGCTGCAGAAATTCGGCCCGCCGGTCTATGTGCGTCACGAGATCGTGCACAACAAGCACG
>JASHQO010000050.1 GCA_030039105.1 Xanthobacteraceae bacterium | reverse complement strand
CCGCCGTCGCCGAGCGCATCGCCAGATACACCGCCGAAGTCGGACCGTTCCTCGAACGCTTTGCCGAACGCGGCTTGGTGATCGAGGTGCGCGCCAACCGCATGCCCGACGGCGGCCTGGTTACGACCTTCACCGATATCACGCCAAGCGTGAAGGCGGCCGAAGCGCTGGAGCGCGCCAATGCCACGCTGGAGCGCCGGGTGCGCGAGCGCACCCGGGAGCTGACGCGGCTCAACGCCGAGCTGGAACGCGCCAAGGCCGAGGCCGACGACGCCAACGTGTCGAAGACCCGTTTCGTCGCCGCGGCGAGCCACGACATTCTGCAGCCGCTCAACGCCGCGCGGCTCTACGTCACGAGCCTGATCGAGCGTCAGCAGCGCGCCGGCGACGACGCCGACCTGGTGCGGAACATCGATGCCTCGCTCGAAGCGGTCGAGGAGATCTTCGCCGCGCTATTGGATATTTCGCGGCTCGATACCGGCGCGATGAAGCCGGAAATGGCCGAATTCCGCATCGACGAGCTGTTGCAGCGCCTCGAGGTCGAGTTCGCGCCGCTCGCCCGCGAGAAGGGCCTCGAGCTTCGCTTCATGCCGTGCACGCTCACGGTGCGCTCCGACCGCCGCCTGCTGCGGCGGCTGTTGCAGAACTTCGTCTCCAACGCGATCAAATACACGCCGTCGGGCCGCGTGCTGGTCGGCTGCCGGCGCCGCGGCGGCAAGTTGCGGATCGACGTCTACGACACCGGCATCGGCATCCCGCAGGGCAAGCGCCGCGCCGTGTTCAAGGAATTTCACCGCCTCGATCAAGGCGCGCGGGTGGCGCGCGGCGTCGGCCTCGGCCTCTCCATCGTCGAGCGCATCGCCCGCGTGCTCACTTGCGAAGTGGCGCTGCAATCCGCCGTCGGCCGCGGCTCGCGCTTTTCCGTCGCGGTGCCGCGCGCGAGCGCGGCGGCGGCGCCGGCGGTTCAGCCGATGCGCCTCAATGCCGGCCGGCTGACCGGCACGGTGGCGCTCTGCATCGACAACGAGCGCAGCATCCTCGACGGCATGGAGAAGCTGCTCGGCGGCTGGGACTGCCGCGTGCTTACCGCAGCGGATCTCGCCGAAGCGCTGGCGGCAATCGAGGCGAGCGGCCTCGAGCCCGACGGCCTGTTGGTCGACTATCATCTCGACGGCGGCAACGGCGTTGCGGCGATCGCGGAGCTGCGCCGCCGCCTCGGTCGTCACGTGCCGGCGATTTTGATTACCGCCGACCGTTCACTCCAGGTGCGCGAGGAAGCGCAAGCCGAAGGCGTGCATCTCCTCAACAAGCCGCTCAAGCCGGCGTCGCTGCGTGCCCTGATCGCGCAATGGCGCGTGCAGCGCGTCGCGGCGGAGTAGTGACCGGTCACCCTGTGTAGGCCGAGACGCAGGAGCAGCATCCTTCGAGGGCGCGTCTTTGGCGCGCGCCTCAGGATGACGGAGGCTGTGGCTGATGCGGCCACTGGCCCGCTTCGATCCGTCCGGCTGCTATCACCGCCTGGGTGCGGCTCTCGACGCCGAGTTTTTGCAGGATCGCGGAGACATGCGCCTTCACGGTCGCTTCCGACACGCCGAGCTCGTAGGCGATCTGTTTGTTGAGCAGCCCGCCCGACAGCATCATCAGCACGCGGACCTGCTGCGGGGTGAGGCTGGAGAGCCGCGCGATCATCGCCGCGGTTTCGGCGTCGGACGGGCGATGCAGGTCGACGTCGGGCGGCGTCCACACTTCGCCGGCCAGCACCCGCGCGATCGCCTCGCGTATGGCGTCGATGCCGAGCGTCTTCGGAATGAAACCGGAGGCGCCGAACTCGACGCAGCGGCGAATCACCGCCGGGTCGTCGTTGGCGGAAACGACGGCGATGGGCAGGCTCGGATATTGCGCGCGCAGATACATCAGTCCGGAAAAGCCGCGTGTGCCGGGCATGCTGAGATCGAGCAGAATCAGGTCGACCTCGCCGCCGCGCTCGAGCCGTTCGGTGACTTGCTCGAAGGTGCCTGCTTCGCCGATCTCGGCGCGACCGAGCAATCCGGATACCGCCTCGCGCAATGCGCCGCGGAACAGCGGATGATCGTCGGCGATCAGCAGATGGTGCAGGTCTGCTTCGGTCAATTGTGGACGCCCCGCGCGGTCTTTCTGCCATTTTAGGGCCGATCGGCGGACAAGGTCCACTAACCGGATTGTGATGGCAGCGTGTGCCGGGCCGGGCGCAACGCGGGCCGCAGCGCGAGCAAAAAGCCGCGCGGCGCCGTTATTCCCGTCGATTGTTCGCCTACCATTGATAGTCTGTTTGATAGTTCGCCGATGAAGAAACGCCCGCAGCGGGCCATCTCCTGCGCAGCGGCGACGACGGCCTTCACGGCGTCGTCGGCTGCATAACCAGGAGATAAACAAATGATCAGCAAGTCGAAGATTGCGCTCATTGCAGCGCTGGCGGTGGGCATCGCTTCACCGGCCTTTGCCCAGTCGTTCAATAAGGGCGATGGCACCGGCAACGAGCTGCCGTTCGCCTATGGCCCGGGCGGCACCAAGTCGGCCTGGACCGTGGATGCACAGCAGAACGAGCAGCTCGCGGCGCAGCGGATCGCCTCGCCACGCGTCGCCGTTCGCCAGAACAGCCGCACCGCCGTTGCTTCGAGCCGTGGCCTCTATGCCTATGCCGCGGTTCCGGGATTCACCCAAACGGTCCCCAATGCCAATAGCCCGGCGCTCACCGGCGGTGGCAGCACCGGCTACAACCAGATGACCCTCACCTATTGAGGCATCGAAACTATCGGGGGCGGGCTCCGGCTCGCCCCCGTTTCTTTTTGGCAATCGCGCGTTTCAGCCCACGGCACGAAGACTGCGCGATGCGTCTAACGCCACACCGCGGTCATGGCCGTCCCGTTCGATCTGCGGCAGGTGGGCAAAGCGCGAGGCGAGAAAGTCGACGAATGTCCGGGTTTTTGCCGACAGATAGCGGCTGTGCGGATAGACCGCGTAAACCGGCGTATCTTGCGTGGCGTAGTCGGGCAATAAACGGATCAAACGTCCCGCCGTCAGATCGTCGCCGACCAGATAATCCGGCGCCAGCGTTATGCCGCTATCCTTGACGGCAAGCGCCAGCAGCGCATCGCCGCTGTTGGCCGACAATCGCCCGGCCACCCGCACGACCTCTTCCTTGCCGCTGCGATCGGTGAAGGTCCAGGCCCGCGACGCGGCGTGGGTGTAGATCAGGCAACTGTGCTTGAGCAGGTCGCGCGGCTTCTGCGGCACCCCGTGCGTTTTCAGATAGCCCGGCGCCGCGCACAGCACCATTTCGACCGCGCACAGCTTGCGCGCGATCAGGCTCGAATCGGATAGCTGGCCGAGCCGGATGGCGAGATCGATGCGTGCTTCCAGGAGATCGACGTAATAGTCGTGCAGGCTCAGGTCGATCGCCACGTCGGGGTAGGCGGCCAGATAGTCGGCGATGAGCGGTGCGAGCTGGCGCGCGCCGAACGATACCGACGTGGTCACCCGCAACAGGCCGCGCGGCGCGGCTTGCAGGTCGCCGGCGGCGCGGTCGGCGTCTTCCAGCTCGGAGAGAATGCGCAGGCAGCGTTCGTAATAATCCTGCCCGACCTCGGTGGCGCTGACGCGGCGCGTGGTGCGGTTGAGCAGGCGCACGCCGAGCCGCTCTTCCAGCGTGCGGACGTGTTTGCTCACCATGGCGGGTGACATGTTGAAGTGGCGTGCCGCCGCGGCGAAGCTCGCCGAATCGACGACTTTGGCGAAGACTGCCATTCCGGTGAAACGATCCAAGCGTGACCTCTTAAGGACCAATCCTGGCCTAAAGCCCAGCGGTTCCCCTTGGTCCTCCGCTTGGATGCGCTTTTGAGCGAACGCTACCCGCGTCCGCAGTTATTGGTCCGGCGCCGCGGCAACCATGGGTGCCGCCCTCATTGCAGCCTTGCGCATGGCGCATGGAATATCCGTGGTTCAATTTGCTGAAAATAAAATCAATGCTCGCCACAAATGCCGACAAACTGCAACGTCACTTCACGTCGGTGTGATCGCGCCCGGTGCTCGGCCACGTAAATGCCCTGCCAGGTGCCGAGCGCCATCTTGCCGGCCGCGACCGGCACGTGCAGGCAAACGCCGTTCATCATGGATTTGACGTGGGCCGGCATGTCGTCGGGGCCTTCGACCTCGTGCACCCATCCGGCATCCGCCGGCGCAATGCGATTGAGCGCCGCGACGAGATCGGTCTGCACGTCGGGGTCGGTGCTCTCCTGAATGACGAGCGAGGCCGAGGTGTGCTTCAAATAAAGCAGCACGACGCCGTCGCGCGCCTCGATGGCATCGAGAAAGCGCGCCACCTCGCGCGTGATGTCAAAAAAACCTTCGCCCGCGGTTGCGACGGTCAACTCGGCGCGCGCGATCGTCTCGACGCGGGCGCTTTGGATGGCGGAGAGCCCGCTCAAGGTACCGCTAGCTCTTGTTCAACATCTGCCGTTGCGCCCGCGCCACCGCGTCGACGAAGTTGCGCCACAGCCGGTCGACGTAGGCCACGGCGCGATCGATGTCGGCATTGTCGGGCAGGTGGATGGTGATGTCGTTGTCGTGATCGTGCGCGGAAGCGCCGGGCGGCTCCGGCAGCGTGCCGCTCGGCAACGGCAGGCCATGGTCGAGCAGCGATTGTTTCAGCGCGGCATTCTCGCCGCGCAGCCGCGCGATCTCGCTTTCGAAGGCGCTGCGATCCTCGGGTGCCGCCTGGCACGCCCAGCCGACGCTGCGCGGGCTGCACAGCGCGACTTCGCCGGTCTTGGCGTCGAGCCGCACCACGCCGTCGGCGGTCGTGTTGAAGGTGTAGCGGCCGCCCGCGGCATCGGGCAGTGCGTCCTCGGCGAGCGCCGGCACGCCCAAGCACACGGTGACAACGGCGACGGCAAATATCCTGCTGACCATAGTGGCTCTCCCTGTGCGGGCGAAGTCGCGGCACGCGCCGCGCCGTGCTCGATCATAGGGCAACAAAGGGTGGCGTCGACAGTGTGGCGGCGCGGTGCGGACGCGCTTTGCAGGGCCCGATCGGGCGGTTTCCAAGGCCCTGCAAAGAGCTTATATATGCCGTCAATTCAAAGAGTTAGGATAAGTTTTGGCTTTCTTGACTTGGCCCAACCCTGTCAGTATGGTCCGCCCGGCTTCAGGGGGCGGGCGTGCTGCGTTTGCCGTAGAGCCGCGAGTGTCGAGACCATGAGCGACGCGCGCGAGAACGGAAACCGCAGCAAGGCGCATACCGATGAGGCCGCTCTCTCCGCGAGACTTAAGCGGCTCGGCGAAGGTCTGGCACGGCAGCGTGCAGACGAGACCTTCAATGACGCTTCTGAGAATCGCGCGGCAACGGCATCGGGTTACGCCAAGGGCTTCCGGCTCTCCAGCGAACTCGTTGGCGGCGTCGTGGTCGGCGCCGGCCTCGGTTGGCTGATCGATCGCGGGCTCGGTATTGCGCCGTGGGGGTTCATTGTATTTACGTTGCTCGGCTTTGCCGCCGGCGTCCTCAATGTGATGCGCTCCGCGGGAGTGGTGCCAAGCCGCGGGCGCGATGACGGCGGCGGCCGGGAAAGGTGATTGGCGCTTGACCGCGCGACGGTGACGAGACCATGCAAGTCGATCCGATCCATCAATTTCAGATCCACGAGATGGTGCCGATGATGAACATCGGCGGCCGCGACATCGCCTTCACCAATTCGGCGCTGATGATGCTGATCATCGTGCTTTTGATCTCTTTGCTGATGATCGGCGCGACGTCACGCCGGGCGCTGGTGCCGGGACGGCTGCAGTCCATGGCCGAGGTGTCCTACGAATTCGTCGCCAATACGGTGCGGTCCTCGGCCGGGACCGAGGGAATGAAATTCTTCCCCTTCGTTTTCTCGCTGTTCATGTTCATCCTGTTCGCCAACGTCATCGGGCTGATCCCGTATTCGTTCACGGTGACGAGCCAGATCATCATCACGGTGGCGTTCGCGCTGTTGGTGTTCTTCATCGTCGTCATCTACGGCTTCTGGCGCAACGGGCTGCACTTCCTCGACCTGTTCGTCCCCAAAGGCGTGCCGAAGGTGATCCTGCCCGGCATCGTGGTCATCGAGCTGCTGTCGTTCCTGTCGCGGCCGATCTCGCATAGCGTTCGTCTGTTCGCCAACATGCTGGCCGGTCACATCACGCTGCAGGTCTTTGCCGCCTTCATCATCATGCTCGCCGGTTTCGGCGTGCTCGGCTGGTTCGGCGCGGTGTTGCCGTTCGCCATGGTGATAGCGCTGACCGCGCTGGAGCTGTTGGTCGCTTTTCTGCAGGCTTACGTGTTCGCCATCCTCACCTGCATCTATCTCAACGATGCAATACACCCGGGCCACTGACGCCCGCATCCCACAACCTCGAACAAGGAGCTTCGTCATGGATCCGGTTGCGGCAAAATATATCGGCGCAGGTATCGCCTGCATCGGCATGGGTGGCGCCGGCGTCGGCGTCGGTATCATCTTCGGCAACTACCTCGCCGCCGCGCTGCGCAACCCGTCGGCCGCGCAAGGCCAGTTCGGCAACTTGATCTTCGGCTTCGCCATCACCGAGGCGCTCGGCATCTTCTCGCTGCTGATCGCGCTGTTGTTGCTGTTCGCGCTCTGAGCGCGCCAGGGCCGAGCGGAAGGCCGCAGCGATGGCCGAACAGACCGCGCATACCGAGGTTCCGGGCGGGCACGCCGCGTTCCCGCCGTTCCAGCGCGACACCTTCCCATCCCAACTGTTCTGGCTGGCGGTCAGCTTCGTCCTGCTCTACGTGCTGATGGCGAAGGTGGCGCTGCCGCGGGTCGGCGCGATCTTTGCCGAACGCAGCAAGCGCATCGGCGACGACCTCAAGGCAGCCGACGACTTCAAATCGCAGTCCGAGGCGGCCCATGCCGCCTATGAGAAAGCCCTGGCCGACGCCCGCTCCCGCGCGCAAGCGATTGCGGCGGCGACGCGCGAGAAGCAGGCAGCCGAGGCCGCGGCGACCAATAAGCGGCTCGAGGGTGAACTGCACGCGCGGCTGACCGCGGCGGAGCAATCGATCGCGTCGACCCGCACAGCCGCCATGGGCAATGTCGGCGCCATCGCCCAGGATACCGCTTCGGCGATCGTGCACCGCCTGATCGGCACCGCGCCGGCCGACCACGAGGTCAAAGCCGCCGTCGGCGAAGCGCTGAAGCGCTGAGGGTTTTCGCATGTTTGAAGTCCTGCAGGAGACCGAGAATTGGGTGGCGCTGGCCTTTCTGCTGTTCATCGGCGTGCTCATCTATCTCGGCGTGCACCGCAAGGTCACGGACGCGCTCGACCACCGCCAGGCCCGCATCAAAAACGAGCTCGACGAAGCGCGCCGGCTCAAGGAGGAGGCGCAGGCGCTGCTGGCCGAATTCAAGCGCAAGGGCCACGACGCCGAAGCCGAGGCCGAGGCCATCATCGCCGGCGCCAAGGTCGAGGCCGAGCGTCTTGCCGCGGAAGCCAAGACCCGCATGGCAGACTTCATCGCGCGCCGCACCAAGATGGCGGAGACCAAGATCGCCCAAGCCGAAGCGCAAGCACTGGCCGACGTGAAGTCCGCCGCCGCCGATGCCGCCGTAACCGCCGCCGAAAAGATCCTCGGCGCCGCCGCCAAAGGCAAGGTGGCCGACGGTCTGCTGGCGCAAGGCATCGAGGACGTCAGGAAGAAATTCAACTGACGCGTGGCGCACCGCTGCGCCCGGGACAAAAGCTCAGCCGGTCGGCTTGGTCTTCGCCTTGGGTTTCGGTTTGGGCTTGGCGTGCTCCTGCGCCTGGGCGGCGAGTGGATCGAAACCGATATAGACGACATAGCGGTCGATATCGCGCGGGATCGGGAAGCTCACGCCTTCTTCGACATGGGTGAAGGTCGGATTGTCCGCCGGCGCCGCCACCGTCACCGGAATCTGCACGAAGCGGGTGACGATCGGCCTGGTCTTGTTCGGCGTCTCGTCGACCACCGCCATGCGCAACGGTACATTGATCTCGCCGGGACCGCCGGCCGGGCCGACGATGATGCGGCCTTCGACGCCGATCCGCATCACCACATCGTTGCCGGCGACGGCGCATTCGCGCGCCGC
>JASHQO010000049.1 GCA_030039105.1 Xanthobacteraceae bacterium | reverse complement strand
GATCGAACGTAACCGTATCGCCGACCGCCGTGTTGGCGCCAAGATTGACGGTAATCGTCGGCGGCGAGCCGGTCGGGCCGCTCGCCGACCCGCCGGTGAGGCTCGACGTTACGCCCGAAAGCTGAAACCCGAACGGAGAGCCGTCGCTGCTGAGCGTTAGCTGCGATCCGGTTACCGCGGTCGACAAACGGCCGTTATCGTCGACGCCTTCGTCGGCCTGCAACTGGTTTTGTATGACCTGGACGAGTCCGTCCTGAGTCCCGTTGCCGTTGAGAATTTCGTCGGTCGAGGCGACCGGCTGCTGGTTGGTAGCGCTGCCCGAGAAAATATAGTTCTCGCCGACCTGGGTGTTGAGCAACGAGACGATCTGGTCGAGATAACTCGCTGCCGTCTCTTGCGTTTGCGTCTGCCCGTTGTTGTCGAGACTGAACGTGGCCTGATCGCTGAGCGATTGCGCAACGGCGCTGCCGACGTCGCTGAGTTGGCTCAAGGCCGATTGCGCGATGCTCAGGGTCGTGCCCACGGTGGTGGCGGTGCTGCTGTAGGCGCCGATCGCAGCGAGTTGCGCGGACAGTTCGAGCGCCAAGCCGGCTTGCGATCCCAGCCCTGAATAGGTTTGCGCCGCCTCGCCGGTGCCGAGCTCTTCGCTCAGCGTGTTGAGCTGATTGAACAGGTTATTCTGCGCGGTCAGCGTGGCCGCAGTGATCGATCCGGGTCCGGTAATGCTCATCAGGTTCCCACTTGCAGCAACGTCGACATCAGCTCCTGGATCGTGCTCATCACTCGTGCATTAGCGCCGTAGGCGTTCTGCAATTCGATGAGATCGGACATTTGGGCGTCGATGTTGACGCCCGATTCGCTGTTGAAGCTCTGTTGCAGGGCGTTGACCACGGTGTCCTGGCCCTGCTGCAGATTGGTTGCGGCATTCGCCGCCTGGCTCTGCTGGCTGACGATCTGGCTCATGTAATCGGTGAGCGTGCCGCTATAGGGTGCTTGGGCGCTGCCGATGCCGGTGTCGGGCGAATAAGTAAGAGAGGTATCGGTCAACTGGTCGAGAATGAAATTCGGCCGCGTCGCATCGCCTGCGGTGGTGGTAGCTGAATAATCGACGAGGTTCGACGGCGAGGCGACGAGCGCGGGGTTCACTTCGATGGTTCCGGCCAAACCCGTGGTCTGAGAGCCGCTCGCGGTGATGGCACCGGTGATCGGTTGGCCGTTGCTGTCGGTGAACAACGGAAGCGCCGCGCTGCCGCTCTCGAGCGAGGTCACGGTCGAGGTCTCCGACAGCGAATTGACCACGTTGGTGGTGCTCGAAGCATTGACGACCTGCAGCACCGTGCCGGAGGGATTCGAGAACTGCAGGTTGGTGCCGAAAGCCGCGTTGAGCTGCGACACCACCGACGCCATGCCGCCGGAGAAATCGACGCCGATGATCTGGTCGTTGGGATTCGACGACGACGTCTGCAGCGGCAGCGAGCCGCCGGAGCCGAGCGCTTCGATGGTGATGGTGTGCTGGACGTTGCTTGAGTCCGTATAGGTGAGCTGCAGTGAATTGCCCGCCAACAGCGACGCGGTGTCGACGCTGTAGCCCGACTGCAAGCCCGCCGTCACCGCGGTGCCGCCCGTCGTTTGGTTCGACAGCGCCTGCGACATCTGGTTGGCCAGTTCGTCGAGCTGATTTTGCGCCTGCGGCAGCACATCGTCGCGCATTTGCACATAGGCGGCAATTTGTCCTGACTGGATGGCGTCCGTCGCCAGCAGATCGGTCGTGGCGCCGCCCGGCGAGGTGAGAGTGATGGTGCCGACGCCATCCTCGCTCGGATCGGCGCTCCACTGCGCCGTCGCCGACAGCGTTCCCGTGTTATCGAAGCTGAGCTGCGAAGCCTGCGTGCCGGCGACAAGTTGTTGGCCCGTTCCGGTGAACACCGACACCTGGTTGTTGGGATTCTGCACCACGGTCACGTTCATTAGCTGAGTGAGCTGGGTAATATCCTCGTCGCGCTGGTCCGCGAGCTGGTCCGCAGCGCTGGTATTGGCCGCCGTGCTCTGTAGCTGGCCGTTGATCTGGGCAATCTGCTGCAGCAGGCTGTTGGCCGACTGCACGTCATTGGCGATGCCCTGTTCGGCCTGCGTGCGTAGCTGCTGGATGCTGGTGGTCATCGAGTTGAGGTTCTGCGCCAATTCCTGCGCGGCGCCGATCACGGCGCTTTGCTCCGACGAGGAGCTCGGGTCCGTGGCGAGGGCCTGCACCGCGCTGGTGAAATTGTCGAAGATCGAATCAAACGAGGTGGACGAGCCCGGCGTGCCGTAGACCTGCTGTAGCTGCTGATAAAGCTGGGCACTCGTGTCGGCGTAGGAATCGCCGGAGGTCTCCGTCCATAGCTGGTTCTGCAGCAGCGTACTCAGATCGCGATTGATGCCCGCCGTGTCGACACTGGTTCCGGGCTGGCCTTCGGTCGCCGTCTCGATCTGACTGAGACTCTCGGTGACGTAGCCGGCGGTGTTGGCGTTCGCCACGTTGCCGGCGATCACCGAAAGCGTTTGCTGCGTCACGTTGACGCCCGCCAAAGCCGACGCTAACGCCTGAGACAGGCCCATAGAACTAGCCTTCCATACAGCTCAGCGCCGTCGGCCCGGAGGGCGGCCGACGCTCGCCGCTCCTCCTCACTGGATGACCGTGAGCAGGCTCTGGATCATCTGGTCGGCCGTGGTCATGACCCGGGCATTGGCCGAATAAGCCTGCTGCGCCACGATCAACTGGCTGAACTGGGTGGCGATATCGACGTTGGACGATTCCAGCGAACTGCCGACGACTTGGCCGGCGCTGCCGCTCAAGTTCGGATTGCCGGATTCCGGCGTCGCCGCGTAGGCCTCGCCCTGCAGCGGCTGCAGCGAGTCCTGGCCGTTGAACGTGGCCACGGAGACGTCGGCCAAGGCGATGGTCTGACCGTTGGAGAACGAGCCGACGATCTGGCCGTTGGCGACCGAAAGCGATTGCAGCGAACCGGCGGCGAAGCCGTTCTGGGTGAAATTGTTGACGGACACCGCGTTCGTCGACGACGCGAATTGCGTCAGGTCGGAGCCGTAGTTCAGCGTCACGTTGCCGATATTGTCGCCGTTCACGGTCAAGTTCGACAGCGTCACGCTTCCAGTGGTGGGCGAGGTCAATTGGCCGCTCGAATTGAACGTGAAGGTGGTGCCGGTATTTTGCCAGGCGACCGTCGTGCCGCTCGTTGCACTCGAAGTCTGGTAGAACAGTTGCCACGACGTGGTGCCGCTGGAACTGGCGGTCTCCGCCCAGCGGAACTGGACGTCGACCGGGTTGCCCAGTGAATCGTAGGCGGTCACGGAGCCGCCATCGAGGGATTCGTTGTCGAAGGTCGCGACATCCTGGCCCTCGACCGTGCCGACGCCGGTAGGCGGTGCGAGCGGATTGGACGCCGAATTGAAGTCGCTCGGATTGAGCACTCCCGTTGACGGCGAGCTGGGCAGGTTGGCCGCGTAGGTCATGGTCGTTGTCGCCTGGGCCGGAAGGAAGCTGTTGCCGAATTGCAGCACCTGCGGCGTGCTCGTGGTCGCAGCGCCGGTGGCGGGATCGAGCGGAATGCCCTCGAGATAATAGCCGGCGCCGTTGACTAGGTAGCCATTGGCGTCCATCTGGAAATCGCCGCGTCGCGTATAATCGGTGACGCCGCTGAACGTCGGCGTGGTGCCGGCGACCCCGTCCGCCGTCGTCACGACGAAATAGCCGTTGCCGTCGATCGCCATATCGGTCGACGTCGACTCGGTCTGGATGGTGCCCTGCACCCCGTTGGTCGCGACCGAGGTTGCGAACACGCCGCCCGCGGTCTGCTCGCCCAGCGCCGCCTGGGAGACCAGCGCATCGAACGCAGTGTCGGTCTCCTTGTAGCCGACGGTCTGCGAGTTGGCGATGTTGCCGGAAATGTTTTGCAGCGCGAATGACTGCGCTTGCAGACCACTGACCGCGGTGGTCAATGCATCGAAAATACCCATGACATTACCTCTCCAACTCGATGCTCAACGTGGCGTCCGGCCGGTCACGACGGCGGCCTTTCGCCGTGCCCCTCCCAGCAATCGCCGTGCCATTTGATTTATCTATTTATTTCAATATCTTAAGACAGAAGAGCGGACGCCCCAGGAGGCCGGAACTGCCGGCCGTGCGGCAGATTTTGCCGGGCATGGCGGAGCGCGCGGGATGCCACGGCGCCGCGCGGCACGCGCGCCTTGTGGCCGTCAAGTTCGCCGTGTTCTAATTCGTCAAATCCAAGCGGAAACGAAATGCCATGCGCTTTGAAGGCACCAGCGGCTATGTCGCCACCGCCGACCTGAAGATCGCCGTCAATGCGGCGATCGCGCTGGAGCGGCCGCTCCTGGTCAAGGGCGAGCCGGGCACCGGCAAGACCGTGCTCGCCGTCGAGATCGCCAAGGCGCTGTCGGCGCCGCTGATCGAGTGGCACATCAAATCGACCACCAAGGCGATGCAGGGGCTCTACGAATACGACGCGGTGACGCGGCTGCGCGACAGCCAGCTCGGCGAGGCGCGCGTGAAGGACATCCGCAACTACATCAAGCGCGGCAAATTATGGGACGCCTTCGTCGCCGACCAGCGTCCGGTTCTCCTGATCGACGAGATCGACAAAGCCGACATCGAGTTTCCCAACGATCTGCTGCAAGAGATCGACCGCATGGAGTTCTTCGTCTACGAGACCGGCGAGACCATCCATGCCCGGCGCCGGCCGATCGTGGTCATCACCTCGAACAACGAGAAGGAGTTGCCGGATGCGTTCCTGCGGCGCTGCTTCTTCCACTACATCCGCTTTCCCGACGCCGACATCATGCGCGCCATCATCGAGGTGCATTTTCCGGAGATCAAGCATCGCCTGGTCGCCGAAGCGCTGAAGCTTTTCTACGAGATCCGCGACGTGCCCGGCATGAAGAAGAAGCCGTCGACCTCGGAACTGCTCGACTGGCTGAAGCTTCTGATGGTCGAGGATATTTCGCCGGAGACCTTGCGCGAGCGCGACCCGAAAAAGCTCATCCCGCCGCTGCACGGCGCGCTGATCAAGAACGAGCAGGACGTGCATTTGTTCGAGCGGCTGGCGTTCATGGCGAGAAGAGACGGTCGATAATGCAGCCCGCATGAGCAAAGCGACATGCGGGAACGATAGAGCGAGCTATATCGCGGCATCCCGGATTTCGCTTCGCTCATCCGGGCTACGTGGAGGACGTGCGATGACCAACAAGCTCACGCGCCGCGTCGTCGTCGGCGGCCTCGCCGCCGGCGTCGCGGCGCGCCGCGCGCGCGCCGACGCCGATTGGCCGACCCGCACCATCACCATCATCCACGGCTTTCCGGCCGGCGGACCGTCCGACGTCGTCGCCCG
>JASHQO010000048.1 GCA_030039105.1 Xanthobacteraceae bacterium | reverse complement strand
CGGCAACCACACCCCGATCTCGTTCGGCGCCATGGCGCCGGCCGTGCCGCTGATCAAGGCCGGCCAGCTCCGCGCGCTGGCGGTGACCGGCAAGGAGCGCTCGCCGACCTTGCCCGACATTCCCACCATGGCCGAAGCCGGCTATCCCGAAGTCGAAGGCGCCACCTGGACCGCGATCGTCGTGCCCAAGGGCACGCCCGCCGATATCGTCGCGCAGCTACACACGATGATCGTCGACGCGCTCGCCAGGCCCGACGTGAAGGAAAAGCTCGCCGCCATGGCCTATGTGGGCATCGGCAATTCGCCGGCCGAGTGCGAGGCGTTCTTCAAGGGCGAGCTGGCGAAGTGGGGCAAGGTGATCAAGGACGCCGGGCTGAAGGCGGAATGAATAATGAATAATGTAGCCCGGATGAAGCGAAGCGTAATCCGGGGCGGCCGAGCGGCCGGAGATGTCGTTCCCGGATTGCGCTGCGCTCCATCCGGGCTACAGCCGACAACCGCACGTAGCCTGGATGGAGCGAAGCGTAATCCGGGGCGGAAGGCCGCATAATGTAGCCCGGATGGAGCGAAGCGTAATCCGGGACGGCCGAGCGGCCGGATAGTTTGTTCCCGGATTGCGCTGCGCTCCATCCGGGCTACGGCCGACAACCGCACGTAGCCCGGATGAAGCGAAGCGTAATCCGGGGCGGCCGAGCGGCTGGATAGTTCGTTCCCGGATTGCGCTGCGCTCCATCCGGGCTACTCCATCCGGGCTACTCCATCCGGGCTACGGCCGACCGCGTGCCGTTGCAAAGAATCATTTTCCCCGAATAATCCCGAGTGCGGAGCAAAACCGCCGCTGGCACCGGCACCCGCCTATGTTCGGCCAATCGCGATAACCGGTTTCGTTTCAAAGATTTGTGGCTCTCGCGAGGTTCGCTTTTGTTGTTGTCCTTGACATGCCATGGTCATGAGGTAGGAGCGCAGCATCTCGCTCATGGACGGGGACGTGTTCTCGAGGCACACCTGAACGCGGAGCGGGTGCGGTGCCTGCGGGCGGTCTCGCAAACCGCTCCCGGGCGGCTTCGGGCATCATGTCCACCGGCATTACGACCGGTGCGCGGGGTGCTTCCGCTGGACTGGGACAAGGCCGGAGCGGCTGGCGCCGCAAAAGCCACGTCCCAGGAAACCTGGCCTGAGGTCGCAACGTCGGGCGTGAAAACCCGATGAGAGCCGCGGTGAGGCGCCGAGAGGCGAGCGCGCCGATCGCAAGGCGCGCGCCGTGCCCGCTGGCACGGCCCTTACAGTGCGCGCCTTTCGGCGCCCCGCCTCCCCTTATTTTTTGGAGGCAAACACATTCGTGGCGTTCGTGCGGACAACTCGGATGCGGATGCATCGCGAGAACGAGGACGCTTGCATCCTCCCCCGCCAGAAGGAAGGGGGACCATGCGAAGCATGGCGGAAGGAGCGCGGGCGGTCGCGCATCGCATTTGACAAGGCTCGCGGCGAAAGCGAAGAACGGCGACCATTTGAGCGCCACCGGGAAGAATAAGCGATGACCCTGGAACGAAAGCCCGTTGCCTTCGGCGATTTGCGCGGCTGGCTCGGTGCGCTCGACAAGGCCGGCGAGCTGCACCGCATCGACGCCGAGGTCGATTGGAATATCGAGCTCGGCACCGTGGCGCGGCTGGCGCAGGGGCCGGGCACCGGACCGGCGCTGCTGTTCGACAAGATCCGCGACTATGGCGAGAACGCGCGCTGCCGGCAGGTGTTTGCCGGCGCGCTGTCGAGCTATCGCCGCATCGCCATGATGCTCGGGCTGCCGCCGGACACCCATCCGCGCGAGCTGGTCCAGCTCGGCCGCACCATCCTCACCGGCGCGATCCCGCCGAAGATCGTCGGCACCGGCCCGGTCAAGGAGACCATCGTCAAGGGCGACGACGTCGATCTCAACGACTTCCCGGTGCCGCAATGGAACCGCGCCGACGGCGGCCGCTACGTGCTCACCTATGGCGGCGTCGTCACCAAGGACCCGGCTACCAACGTGATGAATGTCGGCGTCTATCGCGGCATGGTGGCGGGCAAGAATTTGATCCCGATGCTGATGTGGCGCGCCCAGCACATCGGCCACCACGCCACCGCCTGGCAGCAGTTGGGCCACAACGAGATGCCGATCGCGGTCGCCATCGGCTGGGAGCCGTCGCTCGATTTCGTCGGCGGCGCGCCGGTGCCGAAAGGCCTATGCGAATACGACGTGGTCGGCGCCATCCGCGGCGCACCGGTCGAGCTGGTCAAATGCGAGACCAACGACCTCTACGTGCCGGCCGGCGCCGAGATCGTCATCGAAGGCTTTTTGAGCTTCGATCCGGCGACCTTCCTGCCCGAAGGCCCGTACGCCGAATTCACCGGCTACGTCGCCGGCGACCGGTCGCCGAAGCCGGCGATCCGCGTCACCTGCATCACCCACCGCAACAATCCGATCCTGCGCGGCACCATCGAAGGCACCATGCCGGGCAGCTACTCGGAGAACAGCGTCACCTCCTCGATCATGCGCGCTGCCACGGCCTGGAACGTGCTCGATCGCGCCGGCGTGCCGGGCGTCACCGATGTGTGGTGCCCGCCGGTGCAGGCCGGCGTCAATACCATCGTGCAGGTCAAGCAGAGCTATCGCGGCGTCGCCAAGCAGGTGGCGAATGCGCTGTGGGGCTCGTCGGCGGCGCACGTGCGCTACAAGCACGTCACCGTGGTCGACGACGACATCGACATTCACGACTACGCCGCGGTCGACTGGGCGATCGCGTTCCGCGTCAATGCCGGCGAGGACGACGTCGTCATCATGCCGTCGACCTTCGGCGCCGGCCTCGATCCGTCGGTGCGCAAGCGCGACCGCAACGTGGCGCAGTTCGGCACCGGCAAATGGCATCGCGTGCTGATCGACGCCACCATCAATCTCGATTACGACCCCGACCCCGATCTCGGCGGCGCCCGTTTCCCGCCCACGGTGCGGCCGGAGCAGCGCGACATCGACGCGGTGAAGGCGCGCTGGAAAGAATTGGGGCTGGACGGGAAAAAATGACCGTGTTGCTCAGGATGAGGAGACCGGCGCGGCAACGCGATGAAATAATGACAAGGTCACGGCACCGGCAGCAGCGGCTTGCCGCCGGGCACCTGCATGTCGAAGGCGGTGAGCAGCGCCGCGGTGGCGGCGTAGTTGCCCATCAGCATGACGAGCTCGACGAGTTTTTGCGGCGGAAACAGTTTCTTGACCCGGGCAAAGCATTCCGACGTGACCTTGTGGTCGCCGAAGGTCTGGCGGCCGAGCTCGATGATCGCGGCGTAGGTTTCGTCGAGGCCTTGCGTGCTGTTGCGGTGCTTGATGACGTCGATGACGTCTTGCGTCACGCCTTCTTTGAGGGCTTGCGGCTCGTGCGCCGCCCATTCGAACTGGCTGTCCATCTCGCGGGCGACGGCGAGGATGGCGACTTCGCGGACTTTGGGGTCGAACACTTCGAAGCGGAGATATTCGCCGAACGCGTTGCGCAGCTCGACCGTCTTGGTCGAGTACAGCGCGATGCCGCCGGGACCGCGCAGGCCGACGATCGACTTACCTGACGTCGACGTGCGGTCGTAGGCGCGCTTGCCGGCCTCGTCCAAGTCCTCGCGCTTGGGCAGCGGCAGGCGGAATCCGGACTGCGGGTCGATGTCCGACGGCATTTTATTCTCCACGGTGGGCGTTTGGTTGGTCTGGGCGGGAGCGGGGGCGGGAGCGGCGAGAAAGGCCGGTATGATTACGCCGGCAAGCGCCGAAATGATACGGTGCAGACGCATGACGATCCCTGCTACGATTGATGTCGGCGCAGAGCTTATTCCTTGTTGTCATGCCCCGCGACCGGCTTACGCTCGTACTGCGAGCTCCGGCGGGTTTAAGTCCGCCGAAGCGCGCGGCGCGAAGGGCCGGCCAGTTCGGGCCGGACTCGCTGGCGGACGATGACGGCGAGCGTCACGTGAGGAGAGCAAATGTTCTTTGAGGGTTTCAGCCGCAGCGAGATCAAGACCTCCGGCGCCCGTATCGTCACGGTGCACGGCGGCAACGGACCGCCGCTCCTGCTCATGCACGGCAATCCGTTCAGCCACCTGTCGTGGCAGAAATTTGCGCCACGCCTGGCGCAAGAATTCACCGTGGTCGCCACCGACCTGCGCGGCTACGGTGACTCGGACAAGCCGCCGGGCGGCGCCGATCACGAGAACTATTCGTTCCGCGCCATGGCGCAGGATCAGGTCGAGGTGATGGCCGCGCTCGGCTTTTCCCGCTTCTTCGCCGCCGGCCACGACCGCGGCGCCCGCGTGCTGCACCGCATGTGCCTCGATCATCCCGACAAGGTGCTGCGCGCCGCGATCCTCGACATCGTGCCGCAGCACCACGTGTTCAATCACCCGAACAAGGCGTGGGCGACGTTCTCGTGGCACTGGTTCTTCATGATCCAGCCCGAGCCGTTCCCCGAGCACCTGATGAGCGCCGATCCGGATTTCTTCATCGAGAAGAAGCTGTCGAAGACCAAACAGGGCCTGAGCTTCTTCGATCCGGCGGCGATCGCCGAGTACAAGCGTTATTTCCGCAATCCGGCGACGGTGCACGCCATGTGCGAGGATTATCGCGCCTGCGCCGGCGTCGATTTCGACATGGACACCAAGGATTTCGAAGCCGGGCGCAAGATCGAATGCCCGGTGCTGCTGCTGTGGGGCGCGACCGGCGGCGTCGGCCGCAACACCCGGCCGAGCCCGGGCGAGGTCTGGCAGCGCTACGCCGGCGACATCCGCGGCGCCAAGGCGCTGCCATGCGGCCATTATCTGTCGGAGGAAGCGCCGGAGGAGACGTATCGCGAGCTGCGCGAATTTTTTCGGGCCGCGTAGCGCGTAGCCCGCATGAGCGAAGCGACATACGGGATATAGCGTCGCGGTTTTCCCCGGATGTCGCTTCGCTCGTCCGGGCTACAATCAGGGCACCAACCGCTCAGCTCGCCAGCGGCGCCGGCGCCGCCAGGAAGTTTTTCATGGCGTACCACAGCAGATCGCGGTTCTTGCTGAAGCCGGCGCTGTGCGCGGTCTGCGGCAGGATGACGAACTGACGGTCGCCGTTCGGCAGCCGCGCGAAGAAATCGAGCAGATCGCGGTCGGTCGAGTTGCCGTCCCAATCGCCTCGCGTCATCAGCACCGGGCTCAGCACCTTGGTCGGATCGACCACCGGCATGTTCGCCGCCATGTCGAGATAGGTGCCGCTCGGCACGCTGTCGCCGAACTCGTTCTCGGCGGCGATGATCGCCTCGGCCACCGCGGGATCGTAAATGCCCGGATGGCCGTCGCGGGTGAAGATCGAGCGAATCATGGCGGCGTCGCGCTGGCGCCGCGGGCTGGCGCGCAATTCGGCGATGCGCTTCTGCCGCCGCTCGATTTCGGCGGCGCCCTCGCCCTTATAGGTGAAGGCCGAAAGCACCAGGCGATCGACGCGCTCCGGCTGCGCCTGCGCATAGGCGGCGGCGCGGATGCCGCCGGACGAGGTGCCGAAGAAATGTATTTTCTGCCGGCCGGTCTCGCGCATCACCACCGGCATCGCCGCTTTCAGATCCTCGACGCCGCTCGCGATATCCGAATTGTTGCCGGAGCTGCCGGACTTGCCGTAGCCGTCGTGGTCCATGGTCCAGACGTCGTAGCCGTAGCCGGCAAAGACGTTCATCATCGAATATTCGCCCTTGCCCGGCACGGTGAGATCGTAGCTCGATCGCGACACATTCGACGAGCCGTGCACCAGGAACAACACCGGCCGCCTCGATTCGCCGGGCGCCGGCGCGCCGACGCGCTTGCGGAACATGGCGAGCTTCACGTCGCCCTTTTGCGTCCAGTAGTCGCCGCTCCAGATTTCCGCCGGCGCGGCCTGCGCCGGCGCGCTGCCCGGCGCAATGCCCGACGCCAGCCCGGCGCCGATGCCAAGGCCCGCGCTCTTGATGATCGTGCGGCGCGCCACCGGCTGATCCGTCATTGCTGCTCTCCCCCGTGGATATTCGGCGACAATAGCAGGCCGCGCCGGGCCAGGGCAGGCAAGCCACCAGGGTGTGGCCAAACGGCGCGCGTGCCGGAAATGCTGGCCGCCCTCGCGCGCGGATACGACATCTGCTAGGTGGAAATTAACGCAAGACGGTCGAATTTGATGTGCGAGCAGCCGGGCCGGAGCGCGGGATGCTGAAGAGACTGCGCGACACCGCCCATTCGTTCGACCGCAAGATCGGCTGGAGCCGCATCGGCTTCTGCCTGAGCCTGACCATCATCGTCATCGCGCTCATCGTGCTCTATCGCATCCTGCGCGACATCGACGTCGACGAACTCATCGATGCCATCGAGGCGACCGACTGGCGCACCTTGAGCATCGCCGGCGGCTTCGTTGCCGGCGGCTACCTGACGCTGACCTTCTACGATCAGTTCGCGCTGCGCACCATCGGCCGGCCGGAAATCCCCTACCGGATCGCGGCGCTGGCCGGCTTCACCAGCTACGCGGTCGGCCACAACGTCGGCGCCAGCGTGTTCTCCGGCGGCGCGGTGCGCTACCGCATCTATTCGAGCTGGGGGCTCAGCGTCATCGAGGTCACC
>JASHQO010000047.1 GCA_030039105.1 Xanthobacteraceae bacterium | reverse complement strand
GCCGTCATGGTCCGCGCCGTGGATGGCGCCGCCGAACTGAAGCAATTCCTGGCCGATCGGCGACTGAACGCCGTTGCGCTCGGGCCGGGCCTCGGCGTCGGGAAGCGGACCTGCGATCTCGTGCTCGTCGCGCTGGCGGGCGAGCGGGCCGTGGTGTTGGACGCCGACGCCATGACGAGCTTCGCCAGCGATCCCGGACGCTTAGCCAAAGCCCTTGCAGCGAGGTCCGGCGCGGCGACGATTCTGACGCCTCATGAGGGCGAATTCTCACGCTATTTTGGTAACTTAGATGCTGGAGCTAAAGTTGGGTCAAAACTCGAAAGGGCGCGCAAGGCCGCCGCATCCACCGGCTCCGTTATCATTCTCAAGGGTGCCGATACTGTGATCGCCGCCCCTGATGGTCGCGCCGCGATCGGCGCCAATGCGCCGCCGTACCTGGCCACGGCCGGCGCTGGCGACGTGCTGGCCGGGATTGTCACCGGCCTCGTCGCCCAAGGCATGCCCGCCTTCGCGGCCGCCGCTGCCGCGGTCTGGCTCCATGGCGAGGCCGCCGCGACGTTCGGTCCCGGCCTGATTGCCGAGGACTTGCCCGAACAGTTGCCGAAGCTATACCGCGAGCTATTTTTGGGGCTATTTTTATAGTGCCCCGCGCGCAACGCATGATATAAGCCGCGCCCAGCGAGGGCCGCCCTGCGTGTTGCGGGCGTGGCGGAATTGGTAGACGCGCGGGATTTAGGTTCCCGTGACGAAAGTCGTGGGGGTTCGAGCCCCTCCGCCCGCACCAGCCGGGTGGATTTTCAAACAACCCGGATTGCGCTCGTTTCTTGTGCCAGCGAAATTCAGGGCGTGAGAGGCGTGAAGAGTAGTACCGATGCAAGTCACTGAAACTGCCAACGCCGGGCTGAAGCGGGAATTTCGCGTCGTCGTGCCGGCCACCGATCTCGCCGCCAAGGTCGACGCACGCCTGGTCGACCTCAAGGACAAGGTGCAGTTGCGCGGCTTCCGCCCCGGCAAGGTGCCGGTCGCCCACCTCAAGCGCATCTACGGCAAGTCCGCCATGGCCGAGGCGATCGAGGACGCGGTGCGCGAGGCCAACAGCAAGATCATCAGCGACAACGGCTACAAGCTCGCCATCGAGCCGAAAATCGTGCCCGAGGCGGGCGCGGTCGAGAGCGCAATCGAGGGCAAATCGGACCTGGCCTATACGGTCGAGATGGAGATCGTGCCGGCGATCGCGCTGACCGATTTCAAGACCATCAAGATCGAGCGCCTGACCGCCGCAGTGACCGACGCGGAAGTCGACGAGGCGCTGCAGCAAATCGGCGAACAGAACCAGCCGTTCGGTCCGAAGAGCGCCGCCGCCGAGCAGGGCGATCGGGTCACGGTGTCGTTCAAAGGCACTGTCGATGGCCAGCCGTTCGAAGGCGGCACCGCCGACAACGTGCCGATCCTGCTCGGCTCGGCGCAGTTCATTCCGGGCTTCGAGGACAATCTCATCGGCATCAAGGCCGGCGAGAGCCGCACCTTCAACGTCAAATTCCCGGACGCCTATGCGGCGCCGGCGCTGGCCGGCAAGGAGGCGACCTTTGCGGTCACGGCCAACACGGTCGAGACCCCCGGCGAGGTGAAGCTCGACGACGATTTTGCCAAGACTTTGGGGCTGGAGTCGCTGGCCAAGCTGCGCGAGGGCATCAAGGACCGCCTGCAGCGCGACCATGCCGCCGCGTCGCGGCAGAAGCTCAAGCGCGCGTTGCTCGACCAGCTCGACGAGCGGCACAAATTCGAGCCGCCGCCGAGCCTCTTGGAGCAGGAGTTCAACACCGTCTGGAGCACCGTCGAAGGCGACCTCAAGGCGCAAGGCCGCACCTTCGCCGACGAGGGCACGACCGAGGAGAAGGCGCGCGAGGACTATCGCGCCATCGCCGAGCGCCGCGTCCGGCTCGGCCTGGTGATTGCCGAGATCGGCGAGAAGAACAATATCAAGGTGACGGACGAACAGCTCACCGCCGCGGTGATGGACCGGGCCCGGCAGCTCCCGGGGCAGGAGCAGCAGGTGTGGGACTACTACCGCAACAATCCCGGCGCGCTTGCCGGCCTGCGGGCGCCGATCTTCGAGGAGAAGGTCGTCGACTTCCTGATCGAGCTTGCCCAGGTCACGGACAAGCAGGTTCCGCGCGAGGAGCTGTACAAGGAAGATGAGGAATAACGCCGCTCCGAGCCGTGCAGCGCGACGCCTTGCGGCGGCGGTTTTCGCGCATATCTGGTTTCAGCGGCTTCGACAACGGTACCGACTCAAGTCACAGTGCGGCAGTTCGTAGTGCTTCAGTTCGCAGTTGAGCCTCCACGTCGAGCCCTTTGACAGGTGATGTCCATGCGCGATCCGCGGGAATACTACATGCAGCACCTCGTGCCCATGGTGGTCGAGCAGACCAACCGTGGCGAGCGGGCCTACGACATCTATTCGCGCCTCCTCAAGGAGCGGATCATCTTCATCACCGGCCCGATCGAGGACGGCATGGCCTCCCTCGTCGTCGCCCAGCTCCTGTTCCTCGAGGCCGAGAATCCGAAAAAAGAAGTCTCGATGTACATCAATTCGCCGGGCGGCATCGTCACCTCGGGGCTTGCGATCTACGACACGATGCAATTCATCCGGCCGCAGGTCTCGACGCTGTGCACCGGCCAGGCCGCATCCATGGGCTCGCTGCTGCTCGCCGCCGGCGCCAGGGACCTGCGCTTTGCGCTGCCCAATGCCCGCATCATGGTCCACCAGCCGTCAGGCGGCTTCCAGGGCCAGGCCACCGACATCATGCTGCACGCCCAGGAGATCCTGAACCTGAAAAAGCGGCTCAACGAAATCTACGTCCGCCACACCGGCCAACCGCTCAAGAAGATCGAAGACGCGCTGGAGCGCGACATGTTCCTTACCGCCGAAATGGCCAGGGATTTTGGCCTCATCGACAAGGTGATCGAGAAGCGCCCGGAGGAGCCGGGCCTGAAGGCCGAACCCGTCCTCAAGGGCGTGAGCTAGGCGTTGGCGCGGTACCAAGGTAGCTGCCCAAGCGTAGCTGCCTGAGGCGCCATCAAATGGGCCGATTCGGCCGCCCTAAACGGCTTCCTGGACGGTGTGATCGGAAAAACACAGTGGCCAAAACAGCGTTATCATTAATGGATTCTTGGTTGGCACGCCGCTAGCATGGCTACTTGTGTTGATTTGCCGGAGATGTCTTTGTGGCGGCATACCCGGCCGGTAGGTGCGGCGCTGCTACGGATTGTTAGCCCGGTGGTTTGTAAGCTGTGAGGTGCTGCCCTTTTAAGGGAAGACGGAGACTGGAATGAGCAAGGTTGGCGCTGGCGACTCCAAGAATACGCTTTACTGCTCGTTCTGCGGCAAGAGCCAGCATGAGGTGCGCAAGCTCATTGCCGGGCCGACCGTCTTTATCTGCGACGAGTGCGTCGAGTTGTGCATGGACATCATCCGCGAGGAGAATAAGTCCTCGCTGGTGAAGTCGCGCGACGGCATTCCGACCCCGCGCGAGATCCGCAAGGTGCTCGACGACTATGTCATCGGCCAGGATCACGCCAAGAAGGTGCTCTCGGTCGCGGTCCACAATCACTACAAGCGGCTCAATCACCAATCGAAGCACAACGACGTCGAGCTGGCGAAGTCGAATATCCTGCTGATCGGGCCGACCGGCTCGGGCAAGACGCTGTTGGCGCAGACGCTGGCGCGCATCCTCGACGTGCCCTTCACCATGGCGGACGCGACGACGCTGACCGAGGCCGGCTACGTCGGCGAGGACGTCGAGAACATCATCCTCAAGCTCCTGCAGTCTGCCGATTACAACGTCGAGCGGGCGCAGCGCGGCATCGTCTATATCGACGAGATCGACAAGATTTCGCGCAAGTCCGACAATCCCTCGATCACCCGCGACGTGTCGGGCGAGGGCGTGCAGCAGGCGTTGCTCAAGATCATGGAAGGCACCATCGCCAGCGTGCCGCCGCAGGGCGGCCGCAAGCATCCACAGCAGGAATTCCTCCAAGTCGACACCACCAACATCCTGTTCGTCTGCGGCGGCGCCTTCGGCGGCCTCGAAAAGATCATTTCGTCGCGCGGCCGCTCCACCTCGATCGGCTTCGGCGCCACCGTGGTGGCGCCGGAGGATCGCAAGCAGGGCGAAATCTTCCGCGACGTCGAGCCCGAGGATTTGCTGAAGTACGGCCTGATCCCGGAATTCGTCGGCCGCCTGCCGGTGGTTGCCACCCTCGAAGACCTCGACGAGGCCTCGCTCAAGCGCATCCTCACCGAGCCGAAGAACGCGCTGGTCAAGCAATACCAGCGCATGTTCGAGATGGAGACCGTGGACCTGACGCTGCCCGAAGAGGCCCTGGCGGCCATCGCCCGCAAGGCGATCGACCGCAAGACCGGCGCCCGCGGCCTGCGCTCGATCATGGAGAGCATCCTGCTCGACACCATGTTCGATCTGCCGAGCCTCGAAGGCGTCGAGGAGGTCGTGATCTCCCGCGAAGTCGTCGAAGGCAGCGCGCGGCCGCTCTACATCTATGCCGACCGGTCGGATCGCGCCGCCGGCGAGACCGGCGGGGCGAGCGCCTGACAGCGCGCTCGCCTGGCATGCCCGATTCGCCACCGCGGCCGCCGCAGCGCCATCCCGAAGGCCCATTTTGCGCGAAAAACCGGGCTTTCTTGACACGCCTGCGGCGCAACGCCACCTATAGTGGGCGAGTGAAAAAAGCGTACGAGACATCGCGTGAGTTCATCCGGGACGGGTTTTCGTGCGTCCGTCGTCTTGGTCCCGGGCATCCGGCAGTTCGTCGTGACGGCGCATCCTGCGGGTCGTGGCGAAGGTGCACAACAATAAGGACAGTGGGGCCATGACAAGTGCCACCAAACCGAAGCCGCTTCTGACGTCCGGCGAGAGCCGGGCCTACCCGGTGTTGCCGTTGCGGGACATCGTGGTGTTCCCACACATGATCGTGCCGCTGTTTGTCGGCCGCGAGAAGTCGATCAAGGCGCTCGAGGAGGTGATGCGTTCGGATACCTTCATCCTGCTGGCGACCCAGAAGAACGCCTCGGATGACGACCCGGCGAGCGATGCCATCTATAGCGTCGGCACCCTGGCCAGCGTCCTGCAATTGCTCAAGCTGCCCGACGGCACCGTGAAGGTGCTGGTCGAGGGCGCCGCGCGCGCGCGCGTCAAGCAATACACCGACCGCGAGGAGTACTACGAGGCCGAAGCGACCGTGGTCGCCGATTCCATGGGCGACCAGGTCGAAGCCGAAGCGCTGGCGCGCTCGGTGATCAACGAGTTCGAAGGCTATGTGAAGCTCAACAAGAAGGTGTCGCCGGAAGTGGTCGGCGTGGTCCAGCAGATCGAGGACTATGCCAAGCTCGCCGACACCGTGGCCTCGCACCTTGCCGTCAAGATTCCGGACAAGCAGTTGATCCTGGAGACGCCCGTCGTCACCGAGCGGCTGGAGAAGGTGCTCGGCCTGATGGAGAGCGAAATCTCGGTGCTGCAGGTCGAGAAGCGCATCCGCACCCGCGTCAAGCGGCAGATGGAGAAGACCCAGCGCGAGTATTACCTCAACGAGCAGATGAAGGCGATCCAGAAGGAGCTGGGCGACGAGGACGGCAAGGACGAGCTCGCCGAGCTCGAGGAAAAGATCAAGCGTACCCGGCTGTCCAAGGAAGCGCGCGAGAAGGCGCAGCACGAGCTCAAGAAGCTGCGCCAGATGTCGCCGATGTCGGCGGAAGCCACCGTCGTGCGCAACTATCTCGACTGGCTGCTCTCGATCCCGTGGAACAAGAAGTCGAAGATCAAGAAGGACCTGCCGCTGGCCCAGCAGATTCTCGACGCCGATCACTTCGGCCTGGAGAAGGTCAAGGAGCGCATCGTCGAGTATCTTGCCGTGCAGCAGCGCGCCAACAAGCTGACCGGCCCGATCCTATGCCTGGTCGGCCCGCCCGGCGTCGGCAAGACCTCGCTCGGCAAGTCGATTGCGAAAGCGACCGGACGCGAATTCGTCCGCGTCTCGCTCGGCGGGGTGCGCGACGAGGCCGAGATCCGCGGTCATCGGCGCACCTATATCGGCTCGATGCCCGGCAAGGTCATCCAGTCGATGCGCAAGGCCAAGACCTCGAACCCGTTGTTCCTGCTGGACGAGGTCGACAAGATGGGCGCCGACTTCCGCGGCGATCCGTCGTCGGCGCTGCTCGAGGTCTTGGACCCCGAGCAGAACCACGCCTTCAACGACCACTATCTCGAGGTCGATTACGATCTGTCCCACGTGATGTTCATCACCACGGCGAATACGCTCAATATTCCGCCGCCCTTGATGGACCGCATGGAGATCATCCGCATCGCCGGCTACACCGAGGACGAGAAGGTCGAGATCGCGCGCAAGCACCTCATCCCGCATGCGCTGGTCAAGCACGGCCTCGGCCCGAGCGAGTGGTCGGTCGACGATGCTGCGCTGTTGATGATCATCCGCCGCTACACGCGGGAGGCCGGCGTCCGCAACCTCGAACGCGAGCTGTCGACGCTGATCCGCAAGGCGGTGAAGGAGATCACCATCTCCAAGCAGGCGTCGGTCGCGATCACCGAGAGCAATCTGCCCGATTATCTCGGCGTGCCGAAATATCGCTTCGGCGAGATCGAGGACGTGGACCAGGTCGGTCTCGTCACCGGTCTGGCTTGGACCGACGTCGGCGGCGAACTGCTCACCATCGAGGCGGCCATGATGCCCGGCAAGGGCAAGATGACCGTCACCGGCAACCTGCGCGACGTGATGAAGGAATCGATCTCGGCGGCGGCGTCCTATGTCCGCATGCGCTCGGCCGCCTTCGGCATCGAGCCGCCGTTGTTCGACAAGCGCGACATCCACGTCCACGTGCCGGAAGGTGCCACGCCCAAGGACGGACCGTCCGCCGGCGTCGCCATGGTCACCGCCATCGTCTCGGTGCTGACCGGAATCCCGGTGCACCGCGACGTCGCCATGACCGGCGAGATCACGCTGCGCGGCCGCGTGCTGCCGATCGGCGGCTTGAAGGAGAAGCTGCTCGCCGCGCACCGCGGCGGCATCAAGACCGTGCTGATTCCGGAGGAGAACGCCAAGGATCTGGTCGAGATCAACGACAGCATCAAGAGCGGGCTCGACATCATCCCGGTCTCGCGCATGGACGAGGTCTTGACGCGCGCGCTCACCCGCATGCCCGTGCCGATCACCTGGGAGGAGACGGCGGCCAAGCCGGTCGACGTCCCCGAGCCGGAGGTCGAGGAGGATTCCGCGGGCCTCACCGCGCACTGACCGGCCAGGCACCGACCGGCCGTTTCCGGCATATTGAAAGCGGCGCCCCGACGGGCGCCGCTTTTGCGTTGGGCCGAGCGTGGCTTTAACGCCTGTTAACCCGCCTCGGTAAATCTACCGCAAGTGCCGCGACCGCGGGCCACGCGGCCCGCCGCGGGCTTGCCTCGAGGCACGTTGGCAGCCATGGACCGCCGTAAACGCAACGCCTATCCGCGCAAACGCACCCGGGTCCGCCAGACGCTCGCCGTGATCGCGATTGGCGTCGGGCTCGGCTCGAGCCTGTTCGCGACCGGCAAGTATGTGGCGGCGCTGCAAGGGGCGAGCGCGGCAGCCGCGGCCGTCGCCGCGGTGCAGGACGACGAGATTTATACCGGCTCGATCCTTTACATGCCGAAGGAGGGCAGGCGCTGCTATCAGCTCCTGTTCGACAACCTGACCGGCCACTTCACCGACAACGGCTATGTCGATTGCATAACCGCCGCGTATCACAGCCCGAACGAGCCGAAGCTGTGGTCGGCTGCCCGCGCGCATGTCATCAGCAACGGTTTCCGCGATCATTGAAGCATGATCCCGAAAAAGCCGACCCTCGGACTCGATCCGAGGGTGGCAACCGGTTTTCGGAAAAGATCGTGCGCAAGCAAAAGGCCGAAGCGGGATGACGATTAGACCAAAACTCATCCCGCTTTAGCCGCGACATAGCGATTGGCCGGCGGCGCAACATTCGCTAAAGTTCCGCTCCCGGTCGCGTGCGGCTGCCGGTGTCCCTCAAGGGCAACCCGCTTGCTGGATAACTCTGGGGCGTTCGTGCTGGCTGCTGTCCAACGGATCGGTCTTGTTGTCGCGATCGTGCCTGCCATGGTAGTTGGCTTGGCGGCCGGCGCCGCGGCCGAAGACGATTTCCCGCTGACCGGCAACTACACCCAGAACGTCGCATGCAAGGGTGACGGCACCGATCCGGCCGCGATTCGGGTCAAGATATCGCCCAAGGAGATCGTCTCGAACGTCGGCACCTGCACCATCATCGACACCTCGCGCGAAGGCGACACCATCACGGCGCGGGTCGAATGCAAATTCGCCAGCGGGCCGTTGATGGGGAACTTGAGCTTCACGCTGCGGCCGGACAAGACCATCGACTTCGTCGATCGCGACGGCAACTACAAGGCGGTCCTGCATCCCTGCCCCAACTGAGCGGCGCCTGCCACGGCCGCCGCGCCATGCTATGATTTCCGCAATCGGCCGCGAAAACAGGGAGAACGCATCATGAGCTTTTATCAGGGCCTGCAGGCCGACGTCGTCCCGTTCCGCGGCCATGACGGCGATCAGGGCGAGGCCTATTACGCGCGGCCGACACGGGCCGGAAAATTTCCCGGCGTCGTCGTCATCCATCACATCCCCGGCTGGTGCGAATGGACCACCGAAGTGGTGCGCAAGCTTGCCCATCACGGCTATTCGGCGATCTCGCCGCACCTCTATTTCCGCGAAGGCAATCCGGGCGAGGCACCCGACGACCTCGGCGCGCGCATCCGCGCCGCCGGCGGCGTCGCCGACGCCCAGGTCATGGGCGACGTCGCCGGGGCCATGGCGTACTTGCGGGCGCAACCGAACGCCACCGGCAAGATCGGCGTCATCGGCTTCTGCTCCGGCGGTCGTCACACCTACCTCGCCGCCTGCACGCTTTCGGGCATCGATGCCGCGGTCGACTGCTGGGGCGGCAACGTCATCGTCGATAACCCGAAGGATTTGAACGCCAAGCGTCCGGTGGCGCCGATCGACCTGACCGACAAGCTGAGCTGTCCGCTGCTCGGCATTTTCGGCAACGACGACCACAACCCGACCGCCGATCAGGTCAACCGCACCGAGGCGGTGCTGAAAAAGCTCGGCAAGACCTACGAGTTCCACCGCTACGACGGCGCCGGCCACGCCTTCTTCAACACCCAGCGCGATGCCTATCGGCCCGACCAGGCGCAGGACGGCTGGCGCAAGGTGTTCGACTTCTTCAATCGCCACCTGGCGACGTCGGCCAGCAGCATCGCGGCCGAATAGAGGAGAACGCCATGTGCTCCTACATCGTCGAGAAGACGGCCCTTATCGGCAGCGCCAAGGGCCGCAAGGGCTGGATGAAGATCGACACCGCCAACGTCTATTTCGATCATCCGTATCACTCGACCCTCGATCACGTGCTCGCCATCGACTTCACCAACGAAGGTGAGGGCGGCCGCGACCGCGTCGCGGTCGAGCTCAGCGCCGAGTCGGCGCGCGCCCTGGTCGACCGCATTCTCGCGGCGCTCGAGAGCGGCGAGATCGCGCACGCGACGCCGGCGCTGGCCGTCGCCGCGGAGTAGGCCGGGGAAATCCGGGAGGTCGCTCATGTCGCTTGCGACGCATGAGTCCGCGACGCCAGCGGTGCGCCTCGACGTGGTGCCGCTGAGCAAGCATATCGGCGCCGAGGTCCGCGGCATCGATCTGCGAGAGAAACCCGACGCGGCAACGATCGCGGCGATCTACCAGGCCTGGCTCGACCACCTGGTGCTGGTGTTCCCCGGGCAGAAGCTCTCGCAGGAGGACTTTGTCCGGGTCACCGGCTTTTTCGGCCAGATCGGCAAGCTGTCGCGGCCGCCGAAGTATTTTCCCAAGGGCTATTCGCAGCTTCTGCCCGGCATCATGCTGATCTCGAACATCCGCGAGAACGGCGAGCCGATCGGCGCACTGCCCGACGGCGAGATGATGTTCCACCACGACATGATCCACCACGAGGTGCCGAGCAAGGCGACGCTGCTTTATTCGGTCGAAATTCCCTCGGCCGGCGGTAACACCTTGTTTGCCTCGGGCTACGCCGCCTACGACAGCCTCGATCCGGCG
>JASHQO010000046.1 GCA_030039105.1 Xanthobacteraceae bacterium | reverse complement strand
GGCTCTGCTGCTGCAGCGCATTGACGACGTCTTGCGCGTCGAGGCTGCGCGCCTTGAGCTTGTCCGGATCGAGCCAGACGCGCATGGAGTACTGGCCGGCGCCGAACACGTTGACGTTGCCTACTCCCGGCAGGCGCGACAGCTCGTCGCGAAGCCTGATGGTCGCGTAATTGGCGAGATAGAGGCTGTCGTAGCGGTTGTCGGGCGAGGTCAGCGTGACGAACAGCAGGATCGCGGTCGAGCGCTTCTGCACCGTCACGCCTTGCGCCTGCACCGCGGTCGGCAACTGCGCCAGCGCGCTGGCGACACGGTTCTGCACCAGAATCTGTGCGTTATCGAGATTAGTGCCGATCGCGAAAGTGACGGTGAGCGTGTAGCTGCCGTCGCTGGCGCTGGTCGACTGCATGTAGAGCATGTTCTCGACGCCATTGACCTGCTGCTCGATCGGCAGCGCTACCGTGTCCCACAGCGTCTGCGCGCTGGCGCCGGGATAGCGCGTCGTCACCTGCACGGTCGGCGGCACGACGTCGGGATATTGCGCCACCGGCAGGCCGTAGAGCGCCACCGCGCCGATCAGAATCATCAGGATGGCGAGCACATTCGCCAGCACCGGCCGCTCGATGAAGAATTTGGAGATCACGGCGAGCGCCCCCACTCATTTCCGCGCCAGCGGCAATCCAGGCGGCGATTTCGGCAATGCGGCGCAATCGCCTCGATCCCCGCTTTCGCGGCGACGAGCGGAATTACGTTTGAGCGGATGCTCATGTCAGTTCTTCGCCGCGGGCGTGCTCAACTCGGCGTCGACTTTCTGGCCCGGGATCGCGCGCATGATGCCGCCGACGACCACGCGATCGTCTTTGGTCAGGCCGCTCTCGATCACGCGCAGATCGTCCTCGGCCTGGCCGGCCTCGACCCTGCGCTGCTCGACCACATTGTCCTTGTTGACGACGAGCACGTAACGGCCGCCCTGATCGGCGCCGATGGCGATATCGGGAACGAGCAGTGCCGGCTGCGGCTTGCCCGGCACGCGCACGCGCACGAAGAAGCCGGGCAGCAGCGTGTGATCGGGATTCGACAGGATCGCGCGCACCGACAAGGTTCCGGTCGACGGATCGACCGTCGGGGCGATGTAGTCGAGCTTGCCCTCGTGCGGATAGCCGGTGTCGGTCTGCAGCCCGATCTCGACCGGATAGCCGAGCAGGTCGGTGGTGGTGCGGCCGGTCTTGGCGAGATTGGCCCGCACGGTGAGCACGTCGCGCTCGCTGGCGTTGAAATTCACCCAGATCGGATCGAGCTGCACGATGGTGGCGAGCACCGTCGGCGGCGAGCTGGCCCCGACCAGCTCGCCGATCGATACCTGGCGCGCCGTGACGGTGCCATCGAACGGCGCGGCGACGTCGGTGTAGCTGTAATTGATCTCGGCCTGCTGCTCGTTGGCCTGCTGCGACTGCAGATCGCCTTGCGCGGAATCGCGCTGCGCCAGCGCCTTGTCGTAATTGGCCTGCGTCGAGACCTGCTTGCCGACCAGATCGGCCTGACGCTGATACTCGGCCTGCGCCTGGGTCAGCGTCGCTTGCGCGCTGGTCACCGCGGCCTTCGCGCCGTCGACCTTGAGCTTGTAGGGCTCGGGCTCGATGGTGAACAGCGAGGTGCCCTTCTTGACGAATTGGCCGTCGCTGTAGCCGATGGCCTGCACGAAGCCTTGCACGCGGGCGACGAGATCGACCGAATTGACCGCCGCCGCGTTGCCGGTCGCCTCGAAAAAGCGGGTGACGTCCTTCTCAACCGGCTGCACCACCGTGACCTTCGGCGGTGGCGGCGCCGCATACTTGTTGCTCTCGCCGCAAGAGGGAAGCGTGGCAGCGGCAGCAAGCGTCAGCGATGCGCGAAGCAAAGCAGCCGGGGTCATGTGGGTCGCCTCTGAGGATGCCGCATTGTGCAAGTTCCGCAGCGCGGGCGCAATCGCGTGGGCGAGCGCCGGCAAAATGCAATCGGCGCCGTGACGGCGCCGATTGTCCCCCGAGGCCGGCAGTAAAACGGTTGCGTGCTTAGGAGCTCTGGTCGAGCACGGTCACCGCGCGGCGGTTCTGCGACCAGCAAGAAATGTCGTCGCACACCGCGACCGGCCGCTCCTTGCCGTAGGAAATGGTGCGCATGCGGTTGGCGGCGATGCCGCGCGAGACCAGGTATTCGCGTACGGTCTGGGCGCGGCGCGCGCCGAGCGCGATGTTGTATTCGCGGGTGCCGCGCTCGTCGGCGTGGCCCTCGATGGTGAACGAGTAGCGATTGTAGTTGTTGAGCCACTGCGCCTGCTTGTCGAGCGTGGCGCGGGCCTGCTCGGAAAGCTCCGACGAGTCGGTGTCGAAGAAGACGCGATCGCCGACATTGACGACGAAGTCCTGCTGGCTGCCTGGCGCCGCCGCGGCACCGGCCGCCGACTGGTCGATCTGCTGCTTGGCGCAGCCGGCGATCATCAGGCCGGCCAGGATAACGGCTGCGAATTTGGCGCCGCGGACGATGCTCACGACGTTCATTCCGGTGCCTCCAATGCTTCCGTCTGCTTGCCCTCTCCGACTGACGGATGCAGGCGTTGCTACCGGGTCTAGCAGCGCCTTCGTTAAACGAACGTTCCGTCAACCTTGATGCAGCGTTGCAAAAATGCCTCAACCCCGCGGAACTCACGCAAAGCTTCGGTAGTGGTTAATGGGGCCTCAATGCGGCGGGTCTATGTCGCCCGCGCAGAAGCCGCGCGCTTATGACAATAGCGGCGACCAGGCCGGATCGGAGGCGTAGCTAGGCGTCGGAACGCGCTGCTGATTTCGCCCCGCTATGTCGATGGTGAAGAGCGACGGGCCGGGGCTGCCGACATTGTCGCTGAAATACATGATGACCCGGCCGTTGGGCGCGAAGGTCGGTCCCTCGTTGTGGAAGCCCTCGGTCAGGATGCGCTCGCCGGAGCCGTCGGGCTTCATCACGCCGATGGCGAACGTGCTGGCGCCCTGCTTGGTGAAGGCAATGTAGTCGCCGCGCGGCGACCACACCGGCGTCGAATAGGTGCCGTCGCCGAAGCTGATGCGCTGCGCCGCGCCGCCGGAGGCGGCCATGACGTAGATCTGGGGGTG
>JASHQO010000537.1 GCA_030039105.1 Xanthobacteraceae bacterium | reverse complement strand
GCCGATATCGATCGCGGCGAATTTGCGCGAATTGTCGCCGTGGTCGATGTTCATGTCCGCCGACGTCCTGGTCAAAGCGGTGATGATCAGCCTGATCTTCGCCTCGTTCGTCACCTGGACGCTGTTCTTCGCCAAGACCGTGCAGTTGTCGCGCGCCCGCAACGACCTCGGCGCGTCGCTGTCGCGCATCGCCGAGGCACGATCGCTCAGCGAGGCTCAGGTGGCGCTGGGTGCTGGCGCCAACGTGCTGTCGTCGCTGCTCGAGGCGGCGATCCAGGAAATCCGGCTGTCGGTCGACAGCCCGGTCGAGGCCAGCATCAAGGACCGTGCCGCGTCGCGCTTCACCGAGATCGTGCGCATGGAAGCCCGCGCCGTGCGCTACGGCATGGGCGTGATCGCGACCATCGGCGCGACCGCGCCGTTCGTCGGCCTGTTCGGCACGGTCTGGGGCATCATGAACAGCTTCATCGGCATTTCCAAGGCGCAGACCACCAATCTCGCCGTGGTGGCGCCGGGGATTGCCGAGGCGCTGCTCGCCACCGCCATCGGGCTGGCCGCCGCGATCCCCGCGGTCATCATCTACAACCACTTCTCCCGGGCGACGAAGGGCTACCTCGACCTGGTCGGCCGCGGCTCCGGCGCGGTCGGGCGGCTTTTGTCCCGCGATCTCGACCGGCTGCGCCGCGGCACGTTGGCGCGGGCTGCGGAATGAGCGGCTGAGCGGGGCGGATGAACCATGAGTGCCGTTCTCGGCGATATCGACGACGACGATGACGACGACTTCGAGGAGGCGCACGACATCAACGTGACGCCGTTCATCGACGTCATGCTGGTGCTGCTCATCATCTTCATGGTCGCGGCGCCGCTGTCGACCGTGGACCTGCCGGTCGATCTGCCGTCCTCGACCGCGATGCCGGAGAAGAAGCCGGACAAGCCGACCTACGTCACCATCAAGTCCGATCTCGCAGTCGCCATCGGCGAGACTCCGGTCAAGCGCGTCGATCTGGTGCGCACGCTCGACGCCATGGCGGAGGAGGGCAAGGACCGCCGCATCTTCCTGCGGGCCGACCGCAGCGTGCCTTATGGCGAATTGATGAACGTGCTGGAACGTTTGCGCGCCGGCGGCTATACGAGAATTGCGCTGGTCGCGCTCGAAGGCGTGCCCGACGATATGGCGGCGCCGGTCGATACCAAGCCGTAGCGCGCCGCCACGGAGAACGGCATCGCAGCGATGCATCGATCGATCCACTTGTCGCGAACCGCGTGGCTCTGTGCCGCGCTCGGCGCGCTGGCCGTCCACGCCGGCGGCGCGGCGCTGGCGCTCGGCTATCTGCGTTCCGACGACAGCGACCCCGATCTCGGCGCCCCGGCGATCGAGATCGGCGTCGAGCTGGCGTCGCCACGGCTCGATCCGACCGATCTGCCGGTCGGGCCGGATACCGAGGCTTCGGCCGCGTCCCCTGCGGTCGTCGAGCAGAAGGCCGTCACCGAGCAGAGCGAACTGCCGAAGGCGGTGCCGGACGAGAGCGACGATACCGAGCGGGTGGTTTCACCCGCCGACACCAAGAAGCCGAAGGACGACGATCCGAAGGTAGCGACCATCCAGGCCGATCCCTCGGAACAGTCGCTGGCGACCGAAGCGACCGCCACGCCCACGGTCGACGGCGCGCGGGAAGCGCCGCGCTCGGTCGCGCCCGCTCCGGGCACCGGCGCCAGTGAGCAACGCATGCGCGCCTCCTGGGAGAAGGAGCTCGCTGCGCATTTCAACAAGTACAAGCGCTATCCGTCCGACCGGGCGATGCAGGCGGCGGAAGTGGTCGTCAGCTTTGCGTTGGACCGCGTCGGCCACGTGCTGTCGAGCCGCATCGTCAAGGGCTCGGGCGATCCGTCCTTTGACTCCGAGGCGCTCGCCATGCTGCAGCGCTCGGATCCGGTGCCGGCGCCGCCGCCCGTCGTCGCCGACGAAGGGCTGACCTTCACCTTGCCGGTGATCTTCCACGTCAAGAAGGCCAATTAGACGCGCCTCGGCGACGCGTGCATGCGTTCGCGAATTAGACTAATTCTATTCCGCAGTTGCGATTTGCACTCTTTAAAAATTGTCGAGCGCATCCGCGCGCGTTAGACTTCTTCATCCGGCGCAATAACGATACGCACCCGCGGCGCGCCGGCGACGGCGCGTTGCGACGAACGCAGCGGGATGGAACAGGGGGGAGAGCGGCCCATGAGCGGCTTGATATCGACCAATGCGTTTTGGACCATTTGGCTGTTCGTCCACCTGATCCTCGCCGTCGGGCTGCTTGGCGCGCTGACCCATCAGGCGATGGCGGTCGCGCTGCCGGCCCGCCGAACAGCCGGCGGTATCGTGACGCGCTTTCGCGCCGTGCCGGCCGCCGGCTATGCCACGGCGGTCTGCGTGCTGTGGGTGCTCACCTTCCTGGTCGGCTCCTTCATCTATACCAAGTATCGCATCTACATCCGCATCCCGATCGAAGCATCGCACGCCTACAAGACCGGAGGCTTCTTCGACTTCAAGGAGCATGTCTCGTCGCTCGGCCTGGTGCTGCTGCCGGCCTACTGGTTCTTCTGGAAGAACGCGCAGGACCCCGAATACGACAATGCGCGCAAGGGCGTCACTCTGGTGCTCGCCGTGATGTGCTGGTTTCTGTTCATCGTCGGCCATGTGCTCAACAACACCCGGGGATTCGCGTCATGACCACGACCACGACAACGTCGCAGCCGGCGCGGCCGACATCGTCATTGGCGGCGTCGAGCAGGTTCAAGGTCTTTGCCACGGTCTTCTCCATCACCGGCCCTGTCCTGTATTGCGTGATCCAGTATTTCAACTATCCGCTGGTCACGTTCTGGCCGGCGACCAATCGCCTGGTGTTCGGCTATGAGGGCGCGCGGGCCGGCGAGGGGCCGAACATGCTGTGGTACGGCTGGACGCTCACCACCATCCTGATCGCCGCCGCGCTCGGCATCATCGCCATGATGCTGCCGGAGCGCATCACCGGCAAAATCCCGCTGGCCCTGGTCTGGATCTTCCCGATCCTGGCGATTCCCTACATCGTCTACTCGCTGATGCCGTGGTGGACGCTCGCGGCCGCCGGGCATTGAGACGCCGCGGTGGCCGTTTCCAAGCTCGACGTCGCGGTCTTGGTCGTCATGGCCGCGCTGCTGCTGCGGGTCGAGCACGATCATCGCGTCGTGATCGCAGCGCCGTCGCCGGCCGAGCCGTCGCCGGCGGCGTCAGTCTGCCCCGATACCGACGACGTGCCGTTCAGCGCCGACTGCATCAGGTTCATCGAAGGCGGCGCTTGGCCGGAAAGCCATGGACGACCGAGCCGGCAGGCGACGCCGCCCGATCCGGGCGAACGGCGCGCCCGGCACGCGCCGGCCTGTCCTGCCAGCAACGAGAACGTGCCCTATAGCGCAAGCTGCATCGAATTCCTGTCCGGGCGGTACTGGCAAGCCGACCCGACGGCGGACGCGCATTGATCGCGCGATTCGCGCGCGCATCCCCGCGCTCGATCGCCGCCGTCGCCTACCTTCTCAGCGGTCATCCGAGGCGATAAATTTGCGCCCGCGCCGCAACGTCGTCGCGGCGCGGCACCCTGTCGTCCGGGAAGACCTGCATGGCGTTCGATCGTCCCTGGTTGCGCTTTGCTGTCGTCAGCGCGGTGCTGGCTGCCGCGCCAGGCTTGGCGTGCGCCGGCGGCGTCGGGTTCACCGACGACGACATCAACAACGCCGACGACGGTCCGTCCTATTTCGGCTTCGTGCGCGAGGTCGACGGTCCGGGCGTCGCCGACGCCAAGGTCACGGCGTCGCTGAAGGATCGCGGCGCCCTGGTGACGCGCACCGACATCATGGGCGTGTATAAAATCCCCGGCTTCGGCAAGGACATCAATCCCGACGACATCGTGATCTCCTGCGCCAAAGATGGCTACACGCAGGCCAACGTGCAGCGGCAGCCGCACGATCCCGGCGACACCAAGGATCCGATCGAGGTCGAGTGCTACCTCAAGCCCAAATGAGGTAAGCCCAAATAAGGTAGGCCGAAGTGAAGTCCGTCCTCCTCGTCGCGGCGGCGCTGGCCTTCGCCCTGAGCCGGGCGCCCGCCGGCCATGCGCAGACTCTGACCGGCTCGGTCAACTCGGCCGAAGAAGGCGCCATGGCGGGCGTGCTGGTCAGCGCGCAGCAGGCCGGCTCGCCGATCACCGTCACCGTGGTCAGCGACGAGCACGGCCGCTTTCATTTTCCCGACGGCCGGCTTTCGCCCGGACACTATGCGCTGCGCATCCGCGCCGTCGGCTACGACCTCGACGGCCCGCAGGCGGTCGAGCTCGGCGCCGCCACCGCCGACGTCGCCATGAAGCTGCGCAAGACCAAGGATCTTGCCGCGCAACTGAGCAACACCGAATGGTTGATGAGCATGCCCGGGACGGCGGAAGACAAGCGGCCGCTGATCGAGTGCATGAGTTGTCACACCTTCGAGCGCATCGTGCGCTCGAGCTACGACGCCGACGCGTTCTTTCCCGTGCTCAAGCGCATGGCGCAATACGCCAACAACACCACGCAGGCGCGCGTGCAGATGCGCCGCGCCGAGCGCGAGGTGCACGACGCGCCGGTGCGCAGGCTTGCCGCCTACCTCGCGACGGTGAACTTGAGCCGCGGGCCGACCTGGTCCTACCCGCTGCAAACCCTGCCGCGGCCGCAGGGCCGCGCCACCCGCGTGGTGATCACCGAATACGATCTGCCGCGCCAAACCATCGCGCCGCATGACGTGCGCACCGACGCGCAGGGCCACGTCTGGTATTCGAATTTCGTCGAGAATTTTTTGGGCGAGCTCGACCCGAAGACCGGCCGCAATACGGATTATCCGATTCCGCTGCTCAAGCCGGACGCGCCGACCGGCACGCTCGATCTCGAAGCCGACAGCGACGGCAATCTGTGGCTGGCGCTGATGTTCCAGGCCGGCGTCGCCAGGTTCGACATGGCGACCAAGACCTTCCAGTTGTTCCCGGTCCAGGCCGCGCTCAACAACGACGCCACCCAGCAGTCGATGGCGATGCCGCGGTCGTGGCGCGTCGACGGCAAGGTGTGGAGCAACGAGGTCGCCAAGCAGTCGATCATGCGGCTCGACGTGAAGACCGGACAATACGAGCTGATCGATCCGTTCAAGCTGTTGCCCAAGGGCCATCAGCATTCGCCCTACGGCATGGCGGCGGACGCGCAGAACAACCTCTACTTCATGGATTTTGCCGACGAGAACGTCGGCCGCATCGATGCCAAGACCGGCGTCGCCACGATCTATCCGACGCCGACGCCGAAATCGCGGCCGCGCCGGACCATGCTCGACGATCGGGGCCGGCTCTGGTTCACCGAATTCGCCGCCAACAAGCTCGCCGAATTCGACATCAAGGCCGAATCGTTCCGCGAGTGGGACGTGCCGACGCCGCACACCTATCCGTACGACGTGTTTATGGACAAGAACGGCGAGTTATGGAGCGGCGGCATGGCGAGCGATCGCGTGCTCCGCTTCGACCCGCAAAGCGGACATTCGATCGAATATTTGTTGCCGCGGCCCACCAACATTCGACGCGTCTTTGTGGACAATTCGACCGATCCGGTGACGTTCTGGGCTGGCAACAATCACGGCGCCGAAATCTTGCGCTTGGAGCCGCTCGATTAGAATTTTTGTTCCTTTTAGTCGGCGCGCGTAGGAGCGCGGGGCTGCACTGTGCAAGACGCATGAGGAAAAAGCGACGTTTCACCGCACAGTCGCGCTGCGACACGTCCGCGTGCGACGCTTTGCGACAGGTTTCCGTGTGGTGCCGCAGCGTACCAATGAGCGCGCGCACAGATTGTGCGCCGCTTGGAAAGGACGAACGTGCCCATGCAGTGGTTGCCCGTGCAGTGGTTGCGCTCGCTTGCCGCGCTGGCGGCGTTGGCTTTGGCCCTGCTGCTCGGGGCGGACGAGGCCGACGCGCGCCTCGACGGTGGATCGAGCCTCGAGCGCAAGGCCGAAGGCCTGCTGCTGGCGCCGGCCGCCGCCGCGCCGGCGCTCGTCGTCGCTGCCAACGATCGTCCGGCCGCCGCGTCGGCGGCCAGTCCCGGCTCGCTCGGCGGCCTGTTCAATCGGGGTGGCATGATCGGCGGCTTTGCCGCGGGCTTCCTCGGCTCGGGCGTGCTCGGTCTGCTGTTCGGCCACGGTTTCGTCGACGAGCTGCACAGCGTTGCCGCGGTGGTCGGCCTGTTGTTCCAGCTCACCCTGATCGCGATGCTGTGCTGGCTGATCTGGTCGTGGTGGACCGTCCGCAACCAGCCCGCTTTCAGCGGCCTGTCGCCGCGCCAGCTCGCCGATCCTTATTTGCGCACGCGCCATGAATCCTCGCCCGCGCTCGAGCCGTCGACCGATCGCGAGGATTGCGGCGCCGCCGAAGGCCAGCATTCGGCAAAGGCGTAAACGGCGTCGATCGGCGATATTATTGTGGTGCCGGCTCGGTGTGGCAGGCAGCCGGATTGCTGCCGGCGCTGCCGTGTTGCCACGGTGTCGGCACATCGCATTTCGAGCAGGCGCCGAGCATCAGGCCGAAGGCCGCGAGCGCAACGAGCCGCAGCAGCGGCGCCGGCCATGACATATGACTCATACTGACTGCCATGTTGTACTGACTGCCATGTCGGCTCTCGCCCGGCGATGATACCGCAGCCGGCTCGCCGCCGCGAGGGCGCAGCAAGAATGCGGCAATAGCAAGGGTAACGCGGCCCGATTTCCATTATCTTACCGGCACGCGGCCGCGCCTGCCGTCGCAAGGCAGCGCGGGCCCGCCTTTGGAGGGAGAGACGTTATGGACATTCATCCCTGTGGCTCCAGGCCGTCGCGCCGGGGACCTGCGGAATCTTTCACCGGCGTCGTCTGGCAAGACCCGGTCATCGAGGCGCCGGCGCCGGCGCGCATCCGGTCCGGCCTGGTGCGCTTCGAGCCCGGCGCGCGCACCCACTGGCACACCCACCCGCTCGGCCAGACCCTGTGCGTCATGTCCGGCTGCGGCCGGGTGCAGAGCTGGGGCGGCAAGGTGCGCGAAATCCGCGCCGGCGACGTGGTCTGGATTCCGCCGGGCGAGAAGCATTGGCACGGCGCCGGGCCGAGCACCGTGATGATGCACGTCGCGATGCAGGAATCGCTTGACGGCAAGCACGTCGAATGGCTCGAGCCGGTGACCGACGAGCACTACAAAGCGCCGGTCGGCTAAAGCATGAAAAAAGCCGGCCCCCGGACTTGATCCGAGGGTGGAAACCGGTTTTCGGAAAAGGTCATGCGCAAGCAAAAGGCTAGAGCGGGATGACAATTCGACCAAAATTCATCCCGCTCTAGCAAGCGGAGCAACCCATGCGCTACGAACTTTATTACTGGCCGAGCATCCAGGGCCGCGGCGAATTCGTCCGCCTGGCGTTGGAGGAGGCCGGCGCCGACTATGTCGACATCGCGCGCCGGCCCGGCAAGCGCGGCGTGCCGGCCATGATGAAGGTATTGGACGACAAGCACATGGCGCGGCCGCCCTATGCGCCGCCGTTTCTCAAAGCCGGCCAGCTCGTCATTGCCCAGACCGCGAACATTCTGCTGTATCTCGGTCAACGCCTGAATCTGGCGCCGCGCGACGAGGCCGGAAAGCTGTGGGCGCATCAGTTGCAGCTCACGATCGCCGATCTCGTCGTGCACATCCACGACACCCATCATCCGGTGTCGGGCTGGCTCTATTACGAGGAGCAGAAGCCGGCGGCCAAGCGGCGCACGCAGGATTTCTGGCGCTACCGCGTGCCGAAATTTCTCGGCTATTTCGAGCGCGTGCTGCAGCACAATGGCGGCGGCCACATGGTCGGCCGCCGCATCAGCTATGTCGATCTCTCGATGTTCGAGATCGTCGAAGGCTTGCGCTACGCCTTTCCGAAACGCATGAAGCGGTTCGAGAAGAAAGTGCCGGGGCTGGTCGCGCTGCGCGACCGCGTCGCCAAGCGGCCGCGCATTGCCGCCTATCTGGCCTCGAAGCGGCGCATTCCGTTCAGCCAATGGGGCATCTATCGGTACTTCAAGGAGCTTGACGGCTGACGTGGAACTGGCGTCGAGCGAACGCCGTTTGTTTCTCGGGGGCGATCGCAGGGCAAGCGGATGGACATGCTCACCTCGGCCGATACGCAGCCCCTCGCCAAGACCCGCATGCGCGTGCGAGCGCTTTTGCTCAGCGATCGCATCGACACGTCCAATCTCGACCATGACGGCGTGGTTTCGATGGCGCCGCTCACTTACCGGTTCGGCAAAAGCGGCTTCGTCACGCTGTTCCGCTACGGCGTCGCGGTCACCATGGGGCTCACGGAGCCGGAGGAGGCCGACGTGCTGCGCCGCCTGCAGCCGCGGCTGGTCCGTCCGGTTTTGCCGTCCGAGGAGGAAGCGGTGCTGATCGAGGTCGGCCCCGACAAGGACGATCAGATCCTGCCCGGCGGCCCGATCAGCCTGAAAGAGATCACGCCCGAACGGCTGGTGGTCATCGCCGACGCGCTGTCGAAAAGCGTCGTGCTGGCCCGCGACGAGCGCGACGCCGCCGGTGTGTTCGACCTGGTCGAGCCGTTGGCGCGGGAGTTGGCCGAGAAGGGCCGCACCGTCGCCGGCCGGCGCGCCATCCTCAAGCATGTCGGCAATACGCTCCTGGTGCAGCAGCGGCTGTCGGGCCGCGTCGCCGTGACCGACAAGCCGGACATTCTCTGGGATCGGCAGGACCTGGAACGGCTCTATGCCCGCCTGGAGGACGAATACGAGCTGAAGGAGCGCGCCGAGGCGCTGTCGCGCAAGCTCGCGGTCATCGCCGATACTGCGGAGGTCTTGACCGACATCATCGACACCCGGCGCTCGCTGCGGCTCGAGATCGTCGTCGTGATCCTGATCGCGGTCGAGCTGATTATTGCCGGTTATCAGACGTTGCATTAGCGCGGGATGAGTTTTGGTCGAATCGTCATCCCGCTCTAGCCTTTTGCTTGCGCATGATCTGTTCCGAAAACCGGTTTCCACTTTTCGGGATCATGCTTTAGCGCGTCATTGCGAGCGTCGCTATCGCTCCTCGCAATGACGGTTTCACCACGTCCCGCTCTGCTGCTACTGTGCCCGGCAGCGGCGATTCCGGGAGATCATCAATGCGACGGCTTTTGGCGCTCGTGGGCATCGCGGCCGTGGCGGGCTTGCAACTCGCCGGCGGCGCGATCGCGCAGCAGGCCTATCCGACGCGCGCGGTGCGCTTCATCCTGCCGTTCAACCCGGCGAGCGCCAGCGACATCACGGCGCGTTTGTTCGCCGATCGCCTGTCGGCGCGCTGGGGCAAGCCGGTGGTGGTGGAAAATCGCCCGGGCGGCGACGGCATCGTGTCGATCCAGGCCTTTGTCGCCGCCAAGGACGATCACACTTTGTGGTTCGGGCCGGCCGGCATCTTCACCGTGCAGCCGTACGACCACGACACGCTGCCCTATGATTCCAAGCGCGACCTGATCCCGGTCGTCAGCGTGTCCGACGTCGTGCTCGCGGTTTCGGTGCCGGCGTCGCTGAACATCGACACGCTCGATCAACTGGTGGCGTTGGCCAAGGCGCAACCCGGCAAGCTCAACGCAGCCGCCGCCACCGGCATTTCCGATTTCGCCCTGTTCGGCTGGATCAAGAACATGGACCTGCAGATCGTCAAGGTGCCGTATCGCGACATCATGCAGGCGCCGAACGATCTGGCCGAAGGGCGCATCCAGGTGCTGGGCACCTCGTTCGCCGTGGTGCAGCCGTTGCTGCGAGCCGGCAAGATCAAGGTCTTGGCGGTCACCAGCCGCAAGCGCTTTCCCGCCGCGCCCGAAATTCCGACTGCGGCGGAGGCGGGCTATCCGGCGCTGACCTTCGAAAGCGTCGGCGGCCTGTTCGGCCCGCCCGGCATGGGGCAAGACCTGCGCCAGGGCATCGCCGCCGATTTCCGCGCCGTCTCCGCCGATCCGATCATCCCGCAGCGCCTCACCGATATCGGCACCATCATGGACATTCAGGGACCGACCGAATTCGCCGCCGCCGTGCAGGAGCAGCGCGACAAGATCGCCGACATCGCCAAGGTGTTGGGCGTGAAAGCGGCGGTGCAGTGAGCGAACGCCGATTGGACATGGATATCCTGAAAGAGACCAACTTCGATCGCCTCGGCCGCAGGACCGCCGGCAAGGTGCGCGACATCTACGACCAGGGCGACAAGCTCCTGCTGGTCACCACCGACCGCCATTCCTCGTTCGACCGCATCATCGCTCACATTCCGTGGAAGGGGCAGGTGCTCAACCAGGTGAGCGCGTACTGGTTCGAGAAGACCGCGGACATCGTGCCGAACCATGTGCTGGCGCTGCCGGACCCGAACGTCACGGTGGCGCGCAAGTGCACATTGGTGCCGGTCGAGGCGGTGGTGCGCGGCTATCTGACCGGCGTGACCGATACCGCGATCTGGACCCGCTACGGCAAAGGCGAGCGCAAATTCGGCGGCGTGGTTTTATCCTCGGGCATGCGCAAGAATCAAAAACTGCCGGAGCCGATTTTCGATCCGACCACCAAGGAAGCGGCCCACGACCGCGCCTTGACCCCCGAGCAGATGATCGCCGAAGGGTTTGTCAGCCGCGACATGTTCGAGCGCGTCAAGCGCACGGCGTTGGCGTTATTCGCGCGCGGCCAGGAGCTGGCGGCGAACAACGGCCTCATCCTGGTCGACACCAAATACGAATTCGGCACTGACGACAAAGGCGGTCTGGTGCTGATCGACGAAATCCACACGCCGGATTCGTCGCGCTATTGGCAGCGCGATTCCTATGACGTCCGCTTTGCCGCCGGCGAAGAGCCGCAATACTTCGACAAGGAATTCTTGCGGCTGTGGTTTCGCGACCATTCCGACCCTTATGCCGACAAGGTTCTGCCCGAAGCGCCGGCCGCTCTCGTCGCCGAGCTGTCGCGCCGCTACATCCAGATGTACGAGCAGATCACGGGCGCAAAATTTCAGTATGGCGCGACGCCGGTGCTGCCGCGCATCGAGCGGAATTTGCAGCCCTATCGCATCTGAAGGCTATTGCGGCCAGGCCGGCGCATTGGTGCCGAGCGGCACGGTCGGCCGCGCCCAGCGCGCCGGCGTTGCCGACATCACGGCAGCATGGCGCACCGCGGCGAGCCGGCCGAATCCGGACTCGGAATCATCGAGACAATCGCGCACGTCGTCGAATTTCGGATCGCGACACGCCGTGCCGTCGATCCGGCCGAGGTGACGGAACCAGTGGCCGGTCTGCGCCAGCGAGCAGCGCACGTGCCACGAGCCACCCTCGGTCGCGCGACGCGCCAGCGCCGCCATGGTGGCGAAGGCGAGCAGATACCCGGTCGCATGATCGAGCTCCTGGGCCGGCAGCTCCCGCGGCTTGCTTTGTCCGAACGCTTCCGCCTCGGCGGCGTTGAAGCCGCTTGCGGTCTGCACCAGCGAGTCGAAACCGCGCCGGCGCGCCCATGGGCCGGCGTGGCTGTAGGCGCACAGCGAGACGCAGACGATGCCGGGGCGCAGTCGCGCCAATTCCTCCGGGCCGAAACCGTGCCCGGCAATGGCGCCGGGCCGGTAGCCTTGCACGAAGACGTCGGCGTCGCGCGCCAGCGCCGCCAGCGTCTCGCGCGCGCCGGCTTGGCGCAAATCGAGCGACGCCGACAGCTTGCCGCGGCCGGTATCGACCACCAGCGGGAACAACGACGGCAGATGATTGGCGGTGACGAGCAGCACGTCGGCGCCGTGCGCGGCGAGCGTGCGCCCGCACACCGGGCCGGCAATGATGCGGGTGAGGTCGAGCACTTTTATGCCGCTCAGCGGACGGTCGGCGGCCGCAAGCGGTTTTGGCGGCGCATCGCCGATGCGCTCGATGGTGAACACCGGCAGGCCGGCAACGGCACGGCCTTGCGGATGGCGGTCCCACTCGTCGAAGGTGCGGCAGGCGGTGACGACGAGACCGGCCTCCGAGGCCGCGGTTTCCAGCGCCTCGCCCTCCCAACCGTCGAGCACGCGCTGCACCGCGGCGCGATCGTGCGCGCACTTCAGTAGCGCGAGCAGCCCGCTGCAGTGATGCGGCAAATTGGTGTGGCAGCGCACCCAGCGGCCGTCGCCGCAGCGATACAGTCCGGCGATGCCGTCGTGATATTCCCTGTAGGGTGCGCCGTCGATGCGAAGGTAGCGCTCGCTGCGAAACTCGATCGCGGCGTGGCGCATGTCGACGCTGACATGCTGGCGCCGGCCGCTGCGCAGACGCCACAGTTCGGCGGCCGCCAGCGCCGCGGCGGCGATCGTCGCCTGCGCCGCGGTGGCGACGGCGAAAGAGGAGGGCAGCACCGGCTCGCTGCCGGTGAGGCTGACGTCACCGGGCGCGGCTTCGCCAAGGCCGGCGGTGCGCAATAGCCCGGCGAGCACAACTTTCGGATCGGGCGCGGTCATGGGGCGATGGACCGGCGACGGGGACGATCGCCGTATTGAAGGCTGTTGCCGACCGCAGATCAAGCGCCGGTCGCCCGAGGAGGCAAGTCCTGACCGAGCGCGACTGCGATGGCCGTCGGTCATTTCCTCGCACTCCCATTGCGGCGACGCGCGGGCAGCCGCTAGTCCATCGTCACGTCGGCGGGGCCGCCGGGAATGGCTCGAAGCTGCGGCGCGTGGCAGATCGCCGCGCCCGCTGCCGGCGGACATCTCTTGCGCGGCGCAACCGCGTAGTATCGTCGCCGCCGATTGCGATCGGCCATGAGGGAGGAAATTTCGATGCTGCGCTATTTGCTCGTACCAGCCGCCGCTTTGGCGCTCGCGCTTCCATTCACGGCGACCGCGCAGGCGCAGCAGACCAAGGTCACCATCGGCAAGGTGATTGGCGGCGATGGCTTCCACGTACCGACCTATGTGGCGCTCGACCAGGAATTCTTCAAGGCGGAGGGCCTCGACGCCAGCCTCGTCGAGCTCGACCCCCGCTCGCAGGTCACCGGCGTGCTGTCGGGTAATCTCGACTGCGCGCCGATTCCTTCCGGCGGCGCGCAAGCGGCGCTGAGCGGTGCCAAGATCATCTACATCGTCGGCGAGTCGCTGAAATCGCAGTGGACCATCACCACGCGCCAGGAGATCGGCAAGCCGGAAGACCTCAAAGGCAAGGTGCTCGGCTACGGCCGCCAGGGCGGCGCCGACTACGACGAGGCGCAGGCGGTCCTGCACCGCTTCTTCCACATGGACGTCGGCCGCGACTACAAGGTGATCTCGTTCCAGGGCGAGCCCGAGCGCATCGCCGCCATGACCAACAACGACATCCAGGGCGCGTCGCTGTCGATCCCGCACGCCGCGGTGGCCGAGCAGGCCGGCCTGAAGGTGCTGCTGCGCACCGGCGATTACATTCCGCGCGCCGGCGGCACCGTCTGGTGCTCGGCCGACTTCGTGCAGAAGAATCCGGAGACGGTGAAGAAGATCGTCCGCGCCATCGCCAAGGCGGTGATGTATTTTCGCGACAACAAGCAAGGCTCTATCGCGGTGCTGCGCCACCACATCGGCAGCATCAAGACCGACGAGGAGGCCGGCCTGATCTGGGACCAGCTCCACAACACCTTCGGTGCCGAGGTGCCGCCCGACCTGTTCCGCGAAATCCTGGAATCGCGGCGGCAGACCATGATCGCGGCGCGGCAGTGGCCGGAGGACAAGCCGCTGCCCGATCCGGAAAGTTTTCTGGCGCGCAATCTGCTCGACCCGACGCTCAAGGAGATGGGCTACGTGCCGACCAAGATCGAGGCGCCGGTCAAGGGGAACTGACGGCAGATTTTTGCGGGGGCGCCATCATGTCGACGTTGCGGTGCCTGCGCGTTTTTGCTGCGGCGCTCGGATGGCTGCCGCTACTTGCAGCGGCGGCGCTCGCGCAGCCGACGAAAGTGAGCATCGGCAAAGTCATCGGCGGCGACGGCTTTCATTTGCCGAGCTACGTCGCGCTCGACCGCGGCTTCTTCAAAGCCGAAGGCCTCGATGTCGGCCTGGTCGAGCTCGATCCGAAAACCCAGGTGACCGCCGTGCTTTCCGGCAATCTCGCTTGCGCGCCGATCCCCTCGGGCGGCGCGCAAGCGGCGCTGAGCGGCGCCAAGATCGCCTACATCGTCGGTCAATCGCTGAAATCGCAATGGACCATCGTCACGCGGACCGGCATCGGCAAGCCGCAGGACCTCACAGGCAAGACCTTCGGCTACGGTCAGCCCGGCAGCTCCGACTCCGACGAGATTCAAGCGGTGCTGCACCGCTTCTTTCAGATGGACGCCGGCCGCGACTATAAAGTCATCGCGTTCCAGGGTCAGCCGGAGCGCATCGCGGCGCTGGCCAACGACAATATCCAGGCCGCGGGCCTCACCGTTCCCCATGCCGCGGTCGCCGAGCAAGCCGGGCTGAAGGTGCTGCTCTCGACCGGCGATTACATCCCGCGCGCCGGCGGCACGATCTGGTGCTCGGCCGATTTCGTGCAGAAGAACCCCGCAACCGTGAGAAAGCTCGTGCGCGCCATCGCCAGGGCGGTGATGTCTTTCCGCGACGACAAGCAAGGCTCGATCGCGGTGCTGCGCCACCATATCGGCAGCATCCGCTCCGACGAGGAAGCCGGCCTGATCTGGGATCGGGTGCACAACACCTTCGGCGCCGAAGTGCCGCCGGACCTGTTCCGGGAGATTTTCGAATCGCGGCGGCTGACCATGATCGCGGCGCGGCAATGGCCGGCCGACAAGCCGCTGCCGGATCCCGAGCAATTCTTGGCTCGCGATCTGCTCGACCCGACGCTCAAGGAGATGGGCTACGTGCCGACCAGGATCGCGGCACCAACCAAGGCGAATTGAAAGCGGACTTTAGCCGCGCAAAGCCTCCTCGGCCGCGGTGTACGGCAGCTTGAGCGCATCGGCGACGGCGCGATAGGTGACCTTGCCGCCGTGCACGTTGAGGCCGTTGCGCGATATTCGTTGTCCTTGATCTCCCTTGGGCACGCCGACCAGCATGGCGCTCCTCGCTCCGCTTCAACCGTCGGTCAGATGGTATTGCCGTGCTGCGGCCGCCACTGGCTCAGGCGGTTTTCGAGAAGCTTGACCAATCCGGTCATGACCAGCGACAGGCCGGCGAACACGATCAGGCCGGCAAACACGATATCGACCTTGAAGCTACTCGCGGCGCGCACCATGACGACGCCGAGGCCGTCCTGGGAGCCGAAGAACTCCGATACCACCACGCCGAGCACGGCGCGCCCGATGGCGAGCCGCAGGCCGACGATGATGAAGGGCAGCGAGTTCGGCACCACCACCAGCCGCGCGATATCCCATTCGCCGGCGCCGAACGCGCGCACCACGTTGATCAGAAGCTTGTCGGCGTTGCGCACGCCTTCATAGGTGTTGATCAGGAGCGGAAACAGGGCGCCGAGGAAGACCACGGCGACTTTCGACCACAGCCCGATGCCGAACCACAGCATCAACAGCGGCAGGAAAACGAGCCGCGGCGTAGCGTTGAACGCGGTGACGAACGGATCGAGCATCGCGGCCAGCGCCGGCGAGCGGCCGAGCAGCACGCCAAGCGGCAGGCCGACGACGATCGCGATGGCGAGCCCGATGGCAAAGGCCGTGGCGCTGACCCCGAGCGGCGCCCAGATGCTGCCGCTCGCGAACATCGTCTACAAGGCGCCGGCGACCTGGCTCGGCACCGCGAAGAACAGCTTGGTGCCGGCCTTCAGCGGAACGATGTCGGGCAGGAATTGCCAAAACAGCAGCAGGGCGACGATCGTGCCGGTGCCGAGCGCGGCCGGTTCGAGGCGTTGCCAGGCGTTTCGACCCGGGGCGGCGGGTTCGCCGGCGGCGGCAAGCGTCACGTCGGCGGCTTGGATCTCGGCCATGCTCAGCGCTCGCTCCGCCACGGGAAGGCCGCACGCTCGGCAAAGCGGATGCTTTCCGTCAGCACCACCGCGATCGCCATTACGGTGAGGATGCAGGCGAACATGCGGTCGAGCGCGAAAATGTCGCCGAACCGCGAGATGGCGTAGCCGATGCCTTCGGAGGCGGCGAAAAATTCGCCGACCAGCACGCCGATCAGCGCGCGGCCGACGGCGATGCGGCTCGCGGCGACGATATAGGGCAGCACGCTCGGAAAGATGACCTTGCGGTAGAGGTCCCACTCGCTGCCGCCGAGCGAGCGCACCACGTTGACCAGGAGCCGATCGACCGAATGCACGCCGGCATAGACGTTGAACACGAACGGGAACACCGAAAGGAAGAAGATGATCAGCGCCTTGCCGCCGACGCCGACGCCGAAGAAGATCACGACCAGCGGCGCCAGCGCCACCAGCGGGCTGGCGTAAAAGACGGTCATTAGCGGGTCGAGCGCATAGCCGACGCGCACGCGCCAGCCCATGACGATGCCGAGCGGCACGCCGACGAGCGCTGCGGCGACGAAGCCCAGGACGAACGGCACCGCGCTCACCGCGAGGTCGTAGGCCAAGTCGCCGCTGTCGATCAGGTCGATGAAGCCCAGGAAGATCGCGCTCGGCTTCGAGATGAACAGCGGGTTGAACGGCACGACCAGGAAGATCGCCTGCCAGGCGGCCAAGAACAGCGCCACCGCGAGCGTGCCAAGCAACGGGTTGCGATAGCGCGCGGCGAAGCTCTGACGGAACGCAGCGTCGTCTGCCATGGCTAGACCGTGATCTCGTCCTTGAGCGTATTCCAGATTTCGAGTTTCAACTCGTTGAACAACGGCGTTACCCGCATTTCGTAGTCGCGTGGGCGGGGCAGGGGAATAGCGAAGATCGTCTTGGCGCGGCCCGGCCGCTTGCTCATGACCATGACGCGGTCGGACAGATAGATCGCCTCGTCGATCTGGTGGGTGACGAACAGCACGGTCTTGCGCGCTTCGCGCCACACCCGCAGCAATTCGGCCTGCATCAGGTCGCGGGTCTGGGCGTCGAGCGCGGCGAACGGCTCGTCCATCAGCAGCACGTCCGGATCGGTGGCGAGCGCGCGGGCAAGCCCGACGCGCTGCTTCATGCCGCCCGACAGCTCGTTCGGATAGTGGCCCTCGAAGCCCGCGAGTCCGACCAGGTTGATCAGCCGGGCGGCCACGGCGCGGCGTTTCTCCGCCGGCACCTTCTTCAGCTCGAGCCCGAGCGCGATGTTGCTTTCCACGGTGCGCCACGGTAGCAGCCCGAATTCCTGGAACACCATGGCGCGGTCGGTACCCGGCCCGCTGATCTTGCGGCCATGCATCAGCACGTCGCCGGAATCCGGCCTGATCAAGCCGAGCAGGACGTTGAGGAAGGTGCTCTTGCCGCAGCCGGACGGCCCGACGATGGAGAGGAATTCGCCTTCCTCGACCTCGATGTCGAAATTCGCCAGCGCCCGCACCGGGCTGCGGTTCGGCGGCCGGAAGGTCAGGTTGACGTTACGGCCCTGGATGTAGGCTGTCATGACTTATGATCGTTCAGTCCGTGACAGCCTGCACCGAGGTCGATTGCCGCACGACTGTGTGTGTATCCCGGATGCGGCGCAGCGCGAAGCGGTGCGCCGCTGATCCGGGATCGCGGCACGCTCGGCGTTTGCGACGATCCCGGGTCTGCAGCGCATCATTCCGCTCCGCTCCATGCTGCGCTGCGCCCGGGAAACACGTGGGGTTACAGCCGGTCCGGGTAGGGCATGATGAAATTGTCGCGGTTCGGCATTTTCACCTTCGCCAGGGTGGTCGCGTCCATCGTGTCGTTCTCGCCGATCAAGTTGTTGATCGACAGGATGTACGCGGTGAGCGCGTAGACCTCGTCGTCGGTCAGCGAGCGCGGCATGTTGTAGGGCATGGCGCGGCGCGTGTAGTCGAAGATAGTGGTCGGATAGGCGTAGTAGTTGGCGATGGTCTTCACCGTGTCGATGCCGTCGGTCAGCGGCTTGCCGCCGACCAGCGCCGGATAGTACGGCGCGACGCCGCCGCGGCCGGCATTGCCGTGACAGGCCGAGCATTTCTCGGCGAAGATTTTCGCGCCTTGCGCCGGCGTGCCGCTGCCGGGCGGCAGGTTGCTGCCGTCGGGCAGGATGGCGATGTCCCATTGCTTGATGTCGGCCTCGCCGAGCGGCTTGCCGAGGCCGGGCGATTGCGCCAGTGCCGCGCCGCTGCCCAGGGCGAGAGCAAGCGCCGCGATGGCGATCAACGAATTACGCGTACACATGCTTGACCTCCCCTTTGCTATCGACGGCCCAGCACGTGGTGCTG
>JASHQO010000536.1 GCA_030039105.1 Xanthobacteraceae bacterium | reverse complement strand
GCTATGTGATGGATCACACGGCTCTCATCTATTTGATGGCGCCGGATGGCAAATTCGTGAGCATGATCGCCTATCAGGAAGATGACGTCTCGGCCATCGCCAAGCTCAGGAACGTGCTCGCGACGACGACGCCGTCATCCTGAAAACGGACGGTGTTTCAGGTCGTTGGCTGGGTGGAGTTTTAGCTCCGCCGGGTTCGGGCGGCCGGTCATCGCCGCGCGAACGCATATGCAGTTTTGGAGGACTATTTGGCGTCGATGACGATCGGGGCTTCGAGCTTGAGCGCGCGGCCTGACGCGAGCGCAGCGTCGACCGTCACGGTCCAGTTGCCCGGCTCTGGCAGGGCGACGCCATCGACTACCCACGCGCCGTTGGAATTAAGCGTTGCGGGGCGCGTTGCGGGCTTGCTGCCGGGCGAGGGTGCAGTGAGCGAAAGCGTCACTTTGTCGGCGGCAAGCGGTTCGAGGTCGTCGTTCCACAGCCGGATCGTGGCCTGCGCCGTGCCGACTTTGCCCGGCTCGATCATGACGTCGGCCATGCCCTGCTCGCTATGGATGTGTTGGAACGTGGCGTCGGCTGGAACCCCGCCCGAGGTCGAGTGATGGTTGGCGTGGCTGCCGGGCGCCATGGTGCCGAGCACGCCGACAATGGCAATGACGGCCGCGCCGGCGAGCACTTCGATGCCGGCGTTGCGGCGCAGCTTGCGCAACGCGTCGCGATGCGTGTCCGTGTCCTTTTGCAGAAGGCGAGGCGTCAAGCGCAGCCGGTTGACGGCGGCAATCGCCACCATCGTGAGGAACAGGACGATCTTTATAAGCAGCAGCCGGCCGTATTTGGTTTCCGTGAGCGCATCGATGCTGCCGGCGAGATACCAGGTGTTGACGATGCCGGTTGCCAGGATTGTGCCGACGCCGGCGACGCCGAGCGTGGAAAACCGCGTCGTTGCGGTTCGTGCGATTGCGATCGCGCCTTCGTTCCTGGCAACCGCAGTAAACAATATGACGAGGGGCAGCAGCGCACCGACCCAAGCCGCCGCCGCGATAAGGTGCAGGACGTCGGCGACGGGGTGGAGAGCCGCCTCGACGCCCAGTCCGCCGGCGGCATGGCCGGCCCAGGCCAGGCTGCCGACCAGCACAGCGGCGAGAACGGTCATGATGACGTCGAGGCTTGAGGACTTTAGCGCGCGCACGGCGAAGAACGGAACGAACAAGGCAGCGAGCAGGCAGGTCACGATCAGGCGAACGAGCCAAGCCCGGCCGAACGTCGTTTGCGTCAGCACGGTCGCCAGCACATTGTCGGAGAAGATTTCCGAAGGCGCGCGGTCGCTCATGGCGGCGGCGGTGACCACCAGCCAAACCGCGCCGGAGGTCAGCGCCAGGCCAACGCCGAACCACGCCAGCCAGGCGAGCTGCGCGCGGACGGTGACGGCAACGTTGCCGTCTTCATCGCCGCGCCAAGCCGGCGTGGCGATGAAGACGACAAAAAACACGACGCCCGCGACCAGCAAGGCCGCCGCGAAGTAAAGGACGCGGGCGTCGATCAGCGGATCGAACAACGCTACTGACCGCTGACGGTGAAGGTGAAGTCGCCCTCGGTGGTGTGAGTGTCGACCGAGACCGCATGCCAGTGGACCTTGTAGGTGCCGGCAGCGAGCGGCTTCAGCCCGACATGCATGGTGTTGGCGCTGATCGTCGCCGCGCCGTCAGCGACGCTCGCTCCGCTGGCGTCGCTGACCGCAACGGTGCTGAAGGCGGCCTCGAGGTTTTGCGTGAACCAGATCGTCAGATCATGCGGCGGTTCCGATACCGTGCTGCCGACCGCCGGCACGGCATGATCGAGATGGGCGTGGGCGCTGGCGCTGCCGGGATGCAGCGCAACGGCGAGCAGCGTTGCCAGCAGAATAATAGTGTGCATGACGCCAGCGCGAAGTCTGATGACGAGGGCGAGCGGCCTGGATCGCATGGAGCACCTCTAGAACTTGTATTTCCCGGCCAGCACATAGGTGCGTCCCGGGAATGGGTGAAACAGGAAATATTGCTCGTTGAACAGATTGTCGATGCCGAAGTCGAAGGTGAAATTCCTGGTCGCTTCGTAATGCAGCTTGGTGTCAAAAACGAGATATCTGTCGAACGCGCCGTAGACGTGCGGGATGATGTCGGTGTTGTCCAGCGTCGAATATTGCTTGCCGCTGTAGCGCCCGGCGACGGTCCATGACCAATTGTCGTTCCACCGATACGTGAAGCCGGCGCGGGCTCGCCAATCCGGCACATAGGGCACGCGCTTGCCGACCACAGTGTCGGGAAGGCCGGTGAGCGGATTGGTACCGGTCCAGTTCGGGTCCGATAGGATTTCGGAATCGACGTAAGTGACGCTGCCGAATAGCTGCAGGCCTTTGAGCCAGACGTCGTTCTTGTCGGCGGACAGTTCGACGCCGTCCATCCTGATCGCGGCGACGTTGCTGATGCTGGTCTGCATGGCCTGGCTGCCGGTCGTCGATGTCACCGTGTTGGTTTGCGAGATGATCGCGTTGTTGGTGCGCTCTGCAAACAGGGTGAGGCGAACCCGACCGTCGATCCATTTGCGCTCGATGTTGAGCTCGCCATTGAGGTCCTGCTCCGGAGTCAAATTTGGATTGGGCAGGTAAATGACACCGCTGCTCGACACATTCTGGTAAAGCTCGGTCACGGTGGGATAGCGGTAAGCTTCGCCGAAATTTGCCGTGATAATCCAATCCTTGTTAGGATCGAACGACAACGATGCTTTTGGCGAGAAATTGGACGAGTGCAGCTCCGGTTGATTGACGATCGAAGGCGTGCCGGTGATCGCGCCGAGCGAAGTTGTGACGGTGTTGACGTTGTACCCATTAATCGCTTCCCAGGATTCGAGGCGGCCGCCCAAGATCAACTTCCAGCTTGGTGCGAACCGCCACGCATCCTGCGCCCATAGTGCGCCGGTGCGCGTCTCGCCGGCGCCATCGGTATAGACCGCGCCGGTGCCGGTCGAGCCGAGATTCCAGACCGAATTGGCGTAAACCGGATTGACGAAGGCGTAACGATCACCGTGCAGGCCGTAGCTGATCTCGTGCTCGCCATCAATGCCGTAGGGCCGCCAGATGAACTTCGCGTCGGCGTTCTGCCAGTTGGTGCCGTCGTTGCGGGTGATCTTGCCGTTTTGCGAGTAGCCGGCCGAGGTGCTGCCCCCGGTCACCGTGAAGGGATTGAGCATGATGTCTTGCAGGTAGTTGTAGCTCGACAACGACAGATCGAAGTCGTAGGTGCCGCCGCCATTGCTTTTCAGCGACACGGCGTTGCTCATGTGCGTCTGGTCCCAGATGTACTCGTTGCTGGCGAAGCTCGACACGCCGCCGAAGGTCGGCAACCCGGTTACCGTCGACCTGAGATAAGTCTGCGGGTTCGAGGTCTGGATGTTGTTCCAGACGCCGAGCGAGTAGGTCGCCTGCACCGCCGACGTGAGGTCATAAGCCATCCTGAAATTGGCCGTAGTCTGCTGGGTATGGATCAAGGCGCCCGTGCCGACGACGTCGGCGACTTGACCCTGCTTGTTCAGCGCCGGAATCGTTCCGGTCGTTCCCGCTGGCGCCGATCCGTTCGTCGTATAGGTCAGCGGCTGCTGGAAGCCGTCGAGGAAATTCGCTGCGACGAACCATGACAGGTTGCCATTGCGGTTGCCGACGAAGGCGCTGGTCTGAGAATCGACGTAGGTGTTCTGCGTGCCGTATTGGTGCCAGGGCTGCACCGAGACCGTTTCCTTGACGTCGGCTTCGAATTTGTCCGGCATCTTGGTGGTGATCAGCAGCACGCCGCCGATGGAGTTGCCGGGATACATCGCCGCATAGGGCCCATTGAGGAAGTCGATCCGTTGGATCGCTTCGGGTACCACCAGATTCCAGTGCGGCGACGCGCCGGAATTGTTGTTGCCGATCAGCGCCGAGACCAGAAGATCGTCGTCATAGATCAGCGTGCGGGCGCTGGAATTGAGGCCCCAAGTGCGCGTTGCCAGCACCGCTTGATTGTCGCCGTCGTTGCGCTTGCGCACGAACAGGCTGGGAAAATATTTGATGGCATCCTCGGGGTCCTTCAGGTTGATGGTTTCCTCGATCCGCTTGGCGGTGGTGCTGAAGGATTGCGTCGGCAACTGAAACCGCTGCACCGCGGTCGGCGTGGTGAATACGGAATTCAGCGCCACCGCTGCCGCGTTACTTGGCGCCGCGGCGGCGGGCTGACTGGCCGGGTGAGCCGTCGCCGTTGCCGCGGGTTCTGCCCTGCGCGCCGGTTTTTTGGCGGGTACGCGTGGGGCGGTGACGACAATTTCCGGCAACTCGATTCGATTGGCCGGTTGCGCATAGAGCGATGCGCACAGGCACGTGCTCGCGAGCAGGGCGAGAACGCCGGCCGGGGAATGAACGCGCATGACGAGCGAGACTCCGAGCAGACAGCAAATACGGATGTGTGGACGCGACTGGTTGCCGCGCAGTCACGCCGTCTGCGGAGGTGCTCGCGAGTGGTGATGTTTGGTCTGAAGACTGGCGGAGAGGACGATGATTTGCGGCGGGCGCACCGGCTGGCTTATCGGCAGCGGTACGCCGGCGATTTTCGGCGCCGGCGGCAGCGCCGCCAGCAAGGTCAGACAGCCGATGCAGCAATTGTCGGCGCAATGGTTGCTTTGGCCGGAGGCCGGGGAGGGCGCCAGGTCACCGGCGACGACGGTGTGGCAGATGATGGTGCCCGGCGCGGCTGCCATTTCGGCCGCTGCCCGCGCCGCGCCGAAAGTCGCGATCAGGCTCGCCAGCGCAATCGCATAGGCCGCCGTCAGCGCCACGACGCGCTGCCACAACGGCCGCATGGAAGAACGCTCGCGCACGGTCCTTGACCTCGTCCCGGAAAAACGCCGGCCGGGACAACCTCTGGATCATATCATGATCGTCCCGCGCCGATCACGATAGGACCCCGCGGCGGGCCGCTTTATTCCCGGCCGTGAGGCGTTGATGCAACAGTGTCGGCCGGACCTCAGTGCGGCGAAAGCTTGTGGCGCGCCAGCACCTTGCGCACGGCCTCGACCAGCCGCGCCTCCGGCACGGAAGTCTGCGCTTCGGCCTGCTTCAGCAGATGCTCCTCGCGGCCCTTTTCCAGCTTGGCAAGCTCGGCGCCGACGATCAGGTCCTTGATGGTGACTTCGCCCTTGGCCTTCTCGTCGGAGCCCTGGATGACGACGCATGGTGAGTTGCGCCGATCGGCATATTTCATCTGCGGGCCGAATTTGCCGGAGCCGAGATAAAGCTCGGCGCGGATGTTAGCCGCGCGCAGCGTCGCCACCATCTGCTGATAGTCGGCGATGCGGTCCTTGTCGAACACGGTGACCACCACCGGGCCGGGTTCCGCTTTGGTCTCGACCTTGCCGAGATGCTGCAGCGCGGCGAGGAGCCGCGACACGCCGATGGAAAATCCCGTCGCCGGTACCGGCTCGCCGCGAAATCGCGACACCAGGCCGTCGTAACGCCCGCCGCCGCCGACCGAGCCGAAGCGCGGCGAGCCTGCGGCGCTGTCGGTGGGGAAGGTCAGTTCGACCTCGAAGACCGGGCCGGTGTAGTACTCGAGGCCGCGGACGACGGTTGGATCGATTTGTATGCGCCCATCCGAATAGTCGGAGGCGGTAATTAGGTTGTCTATATCTTCCAATTCTTGGCGACCCTGTTGTCCCATTTGACTGTCTCTCAGCCGGAGATCGAGTTGGGCGATTTTCTCTTTGCTATCGGATACAGTTTCGAACACGCTCATAATCGTTGCTATCGATTTTGAATCAAGGTCAGCACCTTTGGTGTAATCACCTGACTCGTCCCTTCGACCGGAACTGAGCAGTTGTCTGACGCCTGTATCGCCCAATCGATCAAACTTATCCATGGCGCGAAGAACAGTAAGTCGGCGGCTGGCGTTCTTCTCGCCATCTAGTCCAATTACTTCAAGCAGACCATCGAGTATTTTTCGGTTGCTTACTTTGACCACGTACGCATTTCGAGGAATTCCAAGCGCCTCCATCGTATCCGCTGCCATCATGCACATCTCGGCATCGGCAGCGGGCGACGCACTGCCAACCGTATCCGCATCGAACTGCATGAATTGCCGAAAGCGCCCCGGTCCCGGCTTCTCGTTGCGAAACACCCAGCCGAAGCGATAGCTCCGATACGGCTTCGGCAGCGTGTCGAAATTTTCCGCTACGTAGCGCGCGAGCGGCGCGGTGAGGTCGTAGCGCAGCGACAGCCATTGCTCGTCGTCGTCCTGGAACGAGAATACGCCTTCGTTGGGCCGGTCCTGGTCGGGCAGGAATTTGCCGAGCGCATCGGTGTATTCGAGCGCCGGCGTCTCCACCGGCTCAAAACCGTAGAGCTCGTAGACGGCGCGGATTTTCTCGATCATCTCGCGGGTCGCGGCGATCTCGGCCGGGCCGCGGTCGGCGAGGCCGCGCGGCAGGCGCGCTTTCAGCTTGTTGGATTTTTCGGGTTTATCGGCCATCGGTCGGCTTTAAGGCAGCGTCGCGCGTTGCGTCGGAATGGCGCGGTGGTAGCAGTCGCGCCGGAACGCGGCAAGCGCCGCAAAAAGCTGCCGGCCTCAGTCGCGCCGCAGCACGGTGGCGAGCGAGGGGTGCACCACCAGGTGCGCGTCGGCCTTGCTGTTGTATTCGATCATGCCGAGCCGGCGGAACTTGTTCATGAAGAAATTCACCCGCGAGCGCGTGGTGCCGACCATTTCGGCGAGCATCTCCTGGCTGATGCGCGGCAGCCTGGCGTGCCGGCCGTCACCGCCGCCGCCGATGTTGGGCAGCCGCAGCAGCGCCCGCGCCAGGCGCTGCTCGGTGGTGTGGAAATGATGGTCGCTCAGATCGGACAGGTAGCGGCGGTTGCGCGTCACCAGAAAGTGCATGAACTCGCGGGCGAAGGCCGGATCGTTGCGTAGCCGCTGCCACGCCGCGGCGGCTTCGATGCGCTCGATCTCGCATTCCGTCATCGTCGTCACCGAGCACACCCGTTCGGCCTGCTCGAGCATGCAGCCCTCGCCGATGAAATCGCCCGGGCCGGCGATCATGATGACGGCTTCGGAGCCGGACTGTGAGAGGACGTGCACCTTGGCGGCGCCCGCGTGCAGGCAATAGACCGCGTCGCAGCGGTCGCCTTGCCGGAAGATGGTCTGGTCGGGAGCGACGGTCGCGATCGCAGCGTGGCGATCCGCCTTCGGCCGCAACGGGATGACATCCGCGGTCGCAGCCGAAGAGCTCTTTGCGGCAAGACCGTCTTTCTTCCGCATTCGCGCATTATGTGAGAATTTCACGCGAGTGAACAGCGACTGTTGCGGCGGAGTTCCGTAAAAACCGTTATAATTTTGGCGGAAGTGCGCTCAACTCGTCCGGGTTCGCCTGACACGCAGTGCGGCCGTCACGATCGCTTCACGGCACGCTTAGTCCCTGATAGTCGTGCATAAAATCGGGCTACAGCAGAGGCAATCAGCCATGCCGTCCACAGACCGAAAGCAAAACGCCGCGGTCACGACCGCAGTGCCCAACGATCTCGCCGCGTTCTGGATGCCGTTCACGCCAAATCGCGCGTTCAAACGCGCGCCACGGCTGATCGCCCACGCCAAGGACATGCATTATTTCACTCCCGACGGCCGCGCCGTGCTCGATGGCGCGGCCGGCCTGTGGTGCACCAATGCCGGCCATAACCGCGATCCGATCGTCGCGGCGATCAAGCGCCAGGCCGAAGACCTCGACTACGCACCGGCGTTCCAGTTCGCCCATCCAAAATCGTTCGAGCTCGCGAGCCGCATCGCGGCCCTGGCGCCCGGCGACCTCGACCGGGTGTTCTTCTGCAATTCGGGCTCCGAGGCGGTCGACACCGCGCTCAAGATCGCGCTGGCATATCACCACGTGCGCGGGCAGGGTTCGCGCACCCGCCTGATCGGCCGCGAGCGCGGCTATCACGGCGTCGGCTTCGGCGGCATTTCGGTCGGCGGCATCGTCGCCAACCGCAAGCATTTCGGCACGCTGTTGGCCGGCGTCGATCACTTGCCGGCGACCTATAGTCGCGAGCACCAGGCCTTCACCAAGGGCGAGCCGGAGTGGGGCGCGCATCTGGCCGACGATCTCGAGCGCATCGTCGCCCTGCACGATGCCTCGACCATCGCCGCCGTCATCGTCGAGCCGATGGCAGGCTCGACCGGCGTGCTGCCGCCGCCCAAGGGTTACCTGCAACGGCTGCGCGCCATCTGCGACCGCCACGGCATTCTCTTGATCTTCGACGAGGTGATCACCGGCTTCGGCAGGCTCGGCGCCACGTTTGCCGCGGAGCGCTATGGCGTGTTGCCGGACATGATCACCTTCGCCAAGGGCATCACGTCCGGCGCCGTGCCGATGGGCGGCGTCATCGCCCGCGACGGCATCTATGACGCCTTCATGCGCGGCCCCGAGCACGTGGTCGAGCTGTTCCACGGCTATACCTATTCGGCGCATCCGCTGGCCTGCGCCGCGGGGTTGGCGACGCTCGATCTCTATCGCGACGAAGGCCTGTTCGAGCGGGCGAAAAAGCTCGAGCCAAAGTGGGCCGACGCCGCCATGGCGCTCAAAGGCACGCCGGGCGTGCTCGATATCCGCACCGTCGGCCTCACCGCCGGCATCGATCTTGCCTCGCGCCCGGATGCGTTCGGCAAACGCGCCTACGAGGCCATGGAGCGCGGCTTCCATGACGAAGGCGTCATGATCCGCATCACCGGCGAGACCTTGGCGCTGTCGCCGCCGCTCATCGTCAGCGAGGCGCAGATTGGCGAAATCTTCGACAAGGTCGGGCGGTTGATCAAGGCGGTGATGTAGCCCCCATCATTGCGAGGAGCCAACGGGTCCGGCCCGAAGTGGCCGGCCCGATGACCACGCAATGACGGATCACTGCGGCTTCAGGATCGCCCAGCCGACGTGAAGCGTGCCGCCGGCGCGGCGCATCGGCAGCTCGAACGGCGTGCCGACCTCTGCACTGGCGGCGATGGCGGCGAATTGCGCCGGCATGTGCGCGGTATCGCCGCCGGTCCACACCACGACGGCGCCGTCCTTGCGCAAATTTGCAGGATCGATCCATGGCGCGCGGCGCGGCAGGCCGTCGATCAGCACCTGCGGCTGGTCCGGCGAATAGTGGGCGACGTTGCCGCCGTCCCACATCGAGCCGACGACGTAGCGCAGCTTGGTTGCGGTCGCGTCGTGAAAGCGCTGGGTCAGCGCCGCGGCGAGCTTGTCGCCCGGATAGAACACGGCGCGATAGCGATGATCGATCAGCGGCAGCACCGAATAGTTGGCGGCGAAGACGATGGCGAACAGCGCAAACACGCCG
>JASHQO010000535.1 GCA_030039105.1 Xanthobacteraceae bacterium | reverse complement strand
CACGAACACCGCGAGGCTGAGCAGATAAGCGGTGACGGCGACGCTGAGCCGCACCGGATCGGTGTGCAGCGAGATCGCCATCTGCGGCAGCGCCGTGGTGATCACGGTCGAGTCGATCTGCTGCATGACGATCGCCGAGCCGACGATCATGGCGACGATCTTGGGTTTGGCGACGGCGGGCATTTTGGGCGGTATAGCGTCCCTTTCCTCCCCCGCTATCGCGGGTAAGGATGATTTTGGCGCAGCGCTCTCAAAATCATCTCCGGCGCGATCGGCATCGCGGTGATCGGCGCGGCGCCGAGCGGGCGCAAGGCGTCGTTCACGGCGTTCATGACGCAGGCCGGCGCGCCGGCGGTGCCGGCTTCGCCGGCGCCCTTGGCGCCGAGCTCGGAATCGGCGGTCGGCGTCACCACGTGGCCGATGTCGATGTCGGGCATCTCGGCCGCCATCGGCACCAGGTAATCCATCATGGTGGCGTTGAGCAGTTGCCCGGCGTCGTCATAGCGGCAATGCTCGAACAGCACCGCGCCGATGCCCTGGACGATGCCGCCGCGGATCTGCTCGTCGACTAGCTGCGGATTGATCACGGTGCCGCAATCCTCGACGCACCAGTGCCTTATCAGCTTCACCGCGCCGGTGCGCGTGTCGACTTCCAGATAGGACGCCTGCACGCCGTTGGTGAAGGCGAACGGCCAGGCCCGCGGCACGTAATGGCGCGTCACCACGAACTCGGCCTGGAAGCCCGGCGGCAAGGTGTCGGGACGGAAATAGACGACGCGCGCCACCTCATCGAGGCCCATGCGCTCGCGGCCGCTGTCGGCGTCGACCACGATGCCGTTTCGGATATCGAGCGCCGTCGGATCGGCCTGCAGGATCGAGGCCGCCGCGGCGAGCACGTTGGCGCGCAACGCCTTGCCGGCCTGCCAGGCGGCTTCGCCGCCGATGCCGGCGGCGCGCGACGCCCAGGTGCCGCCGCCGTAGGGCGTATTGTCGGTGTCGCCGGTGATGACGCGCACCCGCTCGAGCGGCACGCCGAACGACGACGCCACGCATTGCGCCAGCACCGACTCCGTGCCCTGGCCCTGCTCCGTCACGCCCGAATGGATGAAGATCGCGCCGGTGGCATCGAGCTTCACGGTGGCGCCGTCCTGCGAGGTGATGCGGGCGCCGCCGACGCCGTAGAACGCCGCCGACGGATTGGTCACCTCGATGAACGAGGCGAAGCCGATGCCGCGATGGACGCCGCGCTGGCGCAGCTTTGCCTGCTCGGCGCGCAGGCCCGCGTAGTCCATCATCTTGAGAATCTTGCCGAGCGAGGCGTGGTGCGACAGGCCTTCGAATTTCAGGCCGGCGGCGCCGGTCGCCGGATAGGCGTTGTCGGGATAGAGATTGCGCCGCCGCAGCTCCGCCACGTCCATGCCGATCTTCGCCGCGGCAAGCTCGACCAAGCCCTCGGTCACCGCGGTCGCGATCGGATGGCCGACGGCGCGGTACTGGCACATGACGTTCTTATTCTGGAACACGACGCGGGCGCGGGCACGGTAGTTCGGGCAGGTGTACGGCCCGCCGACCAGGTTGACGACCTGGTTGGCCTCGATGCCGCTGGTGCGCGGATAGACCGAGTACGGCCCGATGCCGGTGAGATCGTCGATCTCGAAGGCGGTGATGGCGCCGTCGTTCTTGACGCCGATGCGCGCCGTGATGCGGTGATCGCGGGCGTGGATGTCGGTGACGAAGCTCTCGAAGCGGTCGGCGACGAACTTGACCGGGCGCTTGAGCAGCTTGGCCAGCGCTACCGTCGCCATCTCGTCGGCGTAGATGTGAACCTTGATGCCGAACGAGCCGCCGACGTCCTTGGTCAGGACGCGCACCTGGTGCTCCTCGAGGCCGAGGTGCTTGGCGAACAGGTTCTGCGTCATGTGCGGCGCCTGGGTGCCCTGATACACGGTCAGGCGCCGATCGCCGGGATTCCAATCGGCGACGATGGCGCGCGGCTCGTTGGTGACGCCGGTGTGGCGGCCGAACAGGAACGTGGCCGCGACGACCGCATCGGCGTCGGCGAAGCCCTTGTCGGCATTGCCGGCATTGAGCACGCGCTCGAAGGTGAGATTGTCGCCGAGCTCCGGATGGATGACCGGCGTCGCGGCATCGAGCGCGGTTTCCGGGTCGATCACCGCGGGCAGCACCTCGTAGTCCACCGCGATCAACGCGGCGGCGTCCTCGGCTTCGGCGCGCGAGCGGGCGACCACGGCGCACACCGCCTCGCCCTGCCAGCAGGCGCGCTCGACGGCGATGGCGTGCTGCGGCGCCGATTTGATGCCTTTGAGGTGCGTCAGAACCCCGACCCATGGCGTGATCACCTTCGCCAGCTCGGCGCCGGTGACGACGGCGATCACGCCCGGCGCTTTCCTGGCTGCCGTCGCGGCGATGGCTTTGATGCGCGCGTGGGCATGCGGCGAGCGCGCGAAGGCGGCATGCGCCATGCGCGGCAGCACGACGTCGCTGACGTACTGGCCGCGGCCTTGGGTGAGCCGCGCCAGGTTCGGCCGCGGCACCGAGCGGCCGATATACGAGTTCGGCCGGTCGAGCGCCGAGAGGACGGATGGCACGTCGTCGGCGATTTTCATGGTCGGCGCCCTATCATCCGCTCGTCCCCGAGCGTACGAATCCTTCCTGGCGCGATCTCACCGACGCAGTCATGGCCTGACGCCCCGGGTCCCCGCTTGCGCGGGGACGAGCGGCCTTTGAATTACAGAAACCGCGTCGGCCACATCAGCGTGCGCCACATATGGGCGGACGGCGAGTCGTCGAAGCCGAGGCCGTCCTCGGGCTGGCGGAAGTGGCGGCCGACGATGTCGACGAAGTCGTCGAGATTGACCTTGGCGTTCGGATCGAACGAATAGATGTCGTTCACGCAGATCAGCCGCGAGGTCATGTAGTATTTGTGGTTCCGCGCGCGCTCGTATTCGCGCACGATGTACGGCTCCGGCTTGTAGTCGGCGCCGAAATTGTCGATGTACATCTGCGGATATTCGTAGCCGACCGACGCGTCGGGGAAGAAGCGCAGCGCCTGGTGGGTGCGCACCGCCCAGCTCACCTCCTCGTCGACATAGGGCTCGATCATCTGCGCGCCCCAGTAGCCGTGGTCGCAGCGGATGAAGCCGGCGACGCCGATGTCGTGGAGCAGGCAGGCGAGCACGACCTTCTCGCTGTGGCCGTTCTTGAGCGCCAAGGTCGCGCTCTGCAGCAGGTGATTGAGCGAGGCGAAGCGGTTGTTGAAGAAGTCGATCAGGGTCGGCTTTTTCGGCATGGCCGGCAGCCGCGGATCGGCGCCCATCAAAAAGTATTTGTCGGGGTTGGCGGCGCGCAGCGCCGGACCGCTCTCCATCGCGATCTCGCCGTCGGCCATGCGGAACAGCACCGATTTGGTGGCGATGCGCTCGCCGAGCGCGTGCATCATCCGCTCTTCGAGCTCGTCGGCCCGCGCCGACAGGGTCTGCGGATTGGCGTGTTCGTTCATGGCCGGCCTGCCTTTTCCGCCCGCGCCGCGGCGCGGGCCGTTGCGGTGGATTCGATTGCGTCAACGATAGCCTGATAGCCGGTGCAGCGACAGTAGTTGCCGGCAATATGCTCGCGGATGGCGTCGCGGCTCGGCACGCCGCCGCGGGACAGCAGATGCTGCGCCCCGATCAGCATGCCCGGCGTGCAGAAGCCGCATTGCAGCGCGTTGCGGCGCTGGAACGCATCCTGCAGGTCGGCAATGGCGCCGGAATCGGAAATTCCTTCGATGGTCTCGACGGCGGCGCCGTCGCACTGCACGGCCAGCACCAGGCAGCCGCGCACCACGGCGCCGTCGAGGCGCACCGTGCAGGCGCCGCACACCCCCTGCTCGCAGCCGATATGGCTGCCGGTCAGCCCGAGGTCGTCGCGCAGGAAATCGACCAGGGTTTTCCGCGCCTCGATGCGCTCGCGCACGTCCTCGCCGTTGACGCGCAGGCCGATGTCGAGGAAGCGCTCGGTCATTTTAAGATCATACCACCGAGGGCGGCGGTGCGTCACGTCCCCACGATCCCGCGCACGATATCGACCGCGCGCCGCAGCAAGGTCTGCGACGCTTCCAGCGTGCGGAAGCCGGCATGGGCCGACAGCGTGACATTATCCATGGCCGCCAGCGGATGATTGGGTTTGAGCGGCTCGGCGTGAAACACGTCGAGGGCGGCGTGGCGGATGTGGCCCGAGCGCAGCCCCTCCAGCAGCGCGGCCTCATCGACCAAGGCGCCGCGCGCGGTGTTGACCAGCACGACTCCGGGCTTCATGCGCGCGACGTGGGCGGCGCCGAGAAAGTCGCGCGTGTCGTCAGTGAGCGCGAGATGCAGCGAGATCACATCGGACCGCGCCAATAGATCGTCGAGCGCAACGAGCGGCGCGTCCGGCTGCGGCGTGCGGTTCCAGGCGATCACCGCCATGCCGAGGCCGCGACCGATCCGCATCACCTCGCGGCCAATGCCGCCGAGGCCGACGATGCCGAGCGTCTTGCCATTGAGCTGCACGCCCTCCCGCGTGATCCATTCGCCGCCGCGCACTTGGCGGTCCATGCGCGCAATGTCGCGGCTTGCGGACAACATCAGCGCGACGGCGTGCTCGGCGACCGCGGTGTCGCCGTAGCCCTTGATAGTGTGGACGCGCACGCCGCGCGCCTGCAGCTCCTCGACATTCATGTAGCTCGAGGCGCCGGTGCCGAGAAACACGATGTGCCTGAGCGCATCGCACTGCGCCACCAGCTCGGTCGGCATGTAGGAATGGTCGTCGATGCAAACGTCGTAGCCCTTCAGGAGCAGCGGCATGGCGTCGCGCGCGAAGGCGTTGCGATTGACATCGATCGGCGGATCGTCGGCGCGGATGACGGAAGCCCACACCCGCGCGAGCTGATCGTTGCAATCGATGAAAAGAGTTTTCATTCGGAGAAGCGGCTTGGCTGCTCCCTTGTAAGTCACGAATCACCGCTGGGGTTAGACTGAGCACAGCGGTGGCGGGCGATAGACCGACGCGACCTAGGGACACCAAGCCCGTGGGAGAGCGCGGGTATTCGCCCGCCGTTCCATCGAACCCGAACAGTCGCTTGGGCCGCACAGCGAGCCCGTTTGCGCAAGGAAGGGATCAGATGGACGCCATTG